>RECH01000119.1 GCA_007694125.1 Leptolyngbya sp. DLM2.Bin15 | reverse complement strand
TCGGGGATGCCAGGCTATATCTAGCACCGAAGAGGTGGCAAAGGCAAGGGTGGTAACCTGAGCTTGGGTAGCCGCGTTCCAAACCTGCACCGATCGCCCAACCTTGATGGCCAGCTCTGGCTCCGTGGGATGCCAGGCTAAGCGATCGACCCAAACCCGATCTTCCTGTAACGTCTGAATTAACTGGGGTGATTCCGTCAGGCATGACCAGATATGGACGGCTCCATCTTGCCCGCCGGTGGCTAAAAACTGTCCATCGGCAGAAAAGGCCAGGGTATCAATGGAGCGATCGCTCTGGGATTTCAATACTGTAGCGACACCAGACGCGATCGCATAAAGTACCACGTCCCCAGCGGCAGTGCCGACGCCTAGGGTTTGACCATCGGGCGACCAAGCGATCGCCGTCACATATTCGGGTAAGGTCGTTTGCCAGTGGAACCTAAGCAAGGGTTGAGTTATGGGCATGGGGCAGAAAAACACGTGGGACATCTAGTTTTATCCTGATCTCGAAAGATCTGGGGGCATCCCAACCTGTCAGATCACAGCACCGACGCGGGTGTGCCCAGACAGACCAACCATCCCCCAGATCTCCCTTCATAGGAGAAACTGCGTTAGACTAAGCATTCTCGAAAACGCTCTCGTAAATTCAGAGATTCTAAATTCCGCCCAATGAACACCAGTTCATTTTTGCGGGATTCGTCAGGTCGCCAAGGACGATCTTGACGACCATCAAATAGCATATGAATACCTTGAAAGACAAAGCGACAGTCTTCTCCGTCAAGGTTGAGAATGCCCTTCATGCGGAAGATATCTGGGCCATGGTCGCGCAACAGTTCTCCCATCCAGGCATTGAGGCGATCGCCATGCAGGGCACCCGGTTCCACAATGGCGATCGAGGATACGGTTTCATCATGCTCGTGGGCCGTTTCGCTGAGAAATTCAGGATCGATCTGCAGAGCCTGGTTGAGGTCAAAGGCAGAGATACCTAAAATATCATCCATATCGATCTGAGCATCACGGGTGCGGTGGATCTTAGCGATCGCATTCATGTCACGAATCCGATGCTCTAGTTTATCCAACTGCTCAGGGGTGACCAAGTCAATCTTGTTAAGCAGAATGACATCAGCAAAAGCAATTTGCTCGACCGCTTCCTCTGCGTCCCAATGTTGCCAGATATGCTGGGCATCGACCACCGTCACGACGGCGTCTAACTGCGATTGGGCCTGGACATCTTCATCCACAAAAAAGGTTTGGATGACCGGGGCGGGATCGGCTAGACCTGTCGTTTCAATCACAAGGTGATCAAAGCGATCGCGCCGTTTCATCAAGTTGCCGATGATGCGAATCAAATCGCCCCGCACGGTGCAGCAAATGCAGCCGTTGTTCATCTCAAAAATTTCTTCATCCGCATCTACCACAAGCTGGTGATCGATACCCACCTCACCAAATTCATTAACAATCACCGCCACCTTCTTGCCATGTTCATAGGTGAGAATGCGGTTGAGCAGAGTGGTTTTGCCCGCGCCCAAATAACCCGTGAGCACGGTAACGGGAGTTGGAGTTGTCATCACAGTCGTGGCCATAGGGACGCCCTTGTCGGATGTGCAGTAAACTGATAATGATTATCATTTTATATCAATTAGGCTCTTGTGGCTCAGCGGTATGCTGGCTTCCCCCTATGTCTACCGAGATGATCCGTACACTAGATGATCCGTACACTAGATGATCCGTACATCGGTAGGTATGAGGGTGGTTCGCAACCCATCGCCACAGGAACCGTCCATGACATGACCTCATCGACGATCAACAAGATCTGTATGCATACTACTACCCCTGCGCAGGAATTGGCCCTCCGGACAACAGGCGACCTTGATCTGGGCCAGCGATCGCTCCCAGAAACGATTGATATTGCCATCATCGGTGCAGGCCCCCAGGCGCTCACCTTGGTCACCCATTTACTGCAAAAGAAAGCCTCCCTGCGCCGCCGGATCGTGGTGTTGGATCCTACTGGGCAGTGGATGCAGCAATGGCACCACCAATTTGCCGCCTTTGAAATTCCCCATTTGCGATCGCCCGCTGTCCATCATCCTGACCCCGACCCCCATGCCCTGCGGAGCTTTGCAGCAGGACGATATCCTGAGCTGTTCCCTCCCTATGATTTACCTGGAACAAGCTTGTTTTCCGACTTTTGCCAGCAGGTGATTCACGCCTGGCAGGTGGATCCATTGGTCGTCGCAGCTCAGGTGCAGCATATTCAACCGTTGCCCGCTGCCAACCCGTTCAAAGCATCCCGCTTCTGCCTACATCTCACCGATGGCCGTCGCCTAGAGGCACGGCGAGTCGTCTTAGCCCTAAACGGTGGCTCACCCCAGCAGCCCGATTGGGTCAAACAGATTCCCCCAGGCTACCCCAGCGATCGCCTCCGCCATTCCCATCACATCGATCTGCGCGGACTGCGGTTAGAGGGAGAACGGGTGTTGATCATCGGTAGCGGGCTCACCAGTGCCCATCTAGCCATGGGAGCCGTAAAGCGAGGGGCGTCAGTACTCTTAATGGCGCGGCGACGCTTCTATGAAAAGCTCTTTGATGCGGAACCAGGCTGGCTGGGCCCCAAGTACCTCAAGGGCTTTTTCGCCGAACCCGATTGGTCTGCCCGCTGGCAAATGATCCAAGCAGCTCGCAATGGCGGCTCATTTACCCCAGCCTTGATGACCCAGCTCCGGCGTTGCACCCGCCAAGGATCGGTACAGTTTTATGAACAGTGCCAAGTGCAGCGCGCGGTATGGACGGGGCAAGCTTGGCAGGTGGCCTGCGATCGCACCCCAGACCATGACTGCTTAGCTCACCTGCCGATCGATCGAATTTGGCTAGCGACGGGCAATAGCTTGGACGTGCGGCGATGGTCTCTCTTATCGGAGCTACAGACCGTTGACCCCGTAGCCGATATTCAAGGGCTCCCCATCCTAGACGAGCATCTGCGCTGGAATGGACGTAACCTATTTATCATGGGAGGGGCGGCGGCCCTGCACCTTGGCCCGGTTGCCCGCAATCTTTACGGGGCGAAAATGGCCAGCGATCGCATCGTGCCAGCACTCACCAAAGCTACGGTTTAATCGCAACCAAAAAAATCAGTGATTCTACGGAGTCTAAAACGTGGCACACGGCTAGTTCTTGGAGTAACATTACATAGAGGGATTAATTAGTTGCGTCTGCCACGAAATCTTTGAACTATTTGTTCGATGTACAGGGATATAGTTCAAGGATACGGTGGAATAGTCTGAGTAGAGTGAGTTACCATAACGATCTTTGATCATAATTAACAGGCCGACGTTGTTGATGTGATGAGTGATTCTGTTGAGACGCTTCATTGTCAGTGTTCAGGCTCCCCTTAACATCATCCTGAGTCTAGAGTCATGACCCTAGACTCGATGTTAGCTATGCATTGATGCAAAGTCGGGTTTACCTATGGTGTTCTGAGGTCTTCTACCATCTAATGTTTACGTTAAAACATTACCTCAGATGGAGTTTTTCAGTCTTGAGACACTTGTCAATTGGTCAGTTAACGCAACAATTTCAGCTTAACAGTGACCAGCACTTTACCGGTGAGCTACTGGTTCACTCCAGCAGTTCAAATGCTGGGCGGTCGGGTGCAACCTATTCCTGGAATCTTTACTTTTTATTGGGGCGACTCGTGTGGGTCAGCAGTCGCGTCCATCGATTTCGTCGATGGCGGCGGGCGATCCGGCTCTTTGCTCCCCAGCTTAATCCTGACGACATTCAGTTTTCAGGAACCGTTGAATCTCCCTTCATGGAATATGCCGTGATGATGGGTCTGGTTCGCCAACAGCAACTGCACCGCAATCAAGCGATCGCTATTGTAGAACATCTCATCTGTGAGGTGATCTTCGATATCTTGCAAGAGGGCGATTCCTGTGAAGCGATCGCCGCTCAATCTGAGCACCTCAAAGCTATGGGAGAACCGATCACGATTCTCAATCCACGCCAGTTGTTGACGAAAGCCTATCAACAGTGGCAGAGCTGGTGTGATGCGGAGCTAGCTCGATACTCACCTCATCTAGCGCCCTACATTGGTAGCCATGAAGAACTACAAAAACGGGTGTCACCCAAGGCCTATGGCATGTTGTCAACGCTGATCGATGGCAAAGCTACGTTGGCTGACCTGGCTGTAACGGTCAAACAACCCCCTCTCAAGTTGACCCAGTCGCTCACCCCTTATTTTCGCAAAGGACTCTTAAATTTGCGATTAGTTCCGGATTTACTACCGCAACAGTTGAGAGAGGTCTTGGCAGAACAGACAGCTAAGCGTCCTCCAAAGGTACTCTGTATTGACGATAGTCCTGCCATTTGCCGACAGCTTGAAACCATTCTGAAGCAATCGGGCTATCAATGTGTGAGTCTACAGGATCCGCTCCAAGCTATTCCAAGCCTCTTAGAAGAAAAGCCCGATCTGATCTTCTTGGATTTGGTGATGCCAATCGCTAGTGGATATGAAATTTGTTCCCAAATTCGACGAATTTCTATCTTTAAGGATACACCAGTAGTCATTTTAACTGGCAATGACGGTTTAGTTGATCGAGTACGAGCTAAGATGGTCGGGGCTTCAGATTTCTTAGCAAAGCCAGTTAATCCTAAGAAGGTGATGGAGGTAACCCGGCGTTATTGCCCAAAGCAACAGCCTGATGCACAAGCAACTACTCAGCATCACTACCAAGATGTATCGGGCCAAGCACTATTGATGCTGCCATAGAAGTTTAGGATAACAGATTGATAAACTATCCGGATATTGAGGAATAACCATGGCTAACTAGTCATGCTATCGGCAAACACAATGTTAAGGGTGCAAGGTTAGGGGTGCGATCGCATAGACAAGGTTCATCAAGACATGGCGATGGGCGACAGCAATCTGTTTCACGTATCAAAACGAGGCACTATATGTCAACAGTTCTACTTGTAGAAGATAGCTTAACGGAGTCCGAAATTTTAATGCAATACCTTCAGCAAGCTGGGCTAACTGTCGTCCTAGCCCGCAGCAGCGAAGAGGCTCAAACGCAATTGGTGCGTCAGCATCCAGACTTGATCGTCCTTGATGTCATCCTACCGGGACAAAGCGGCTTTGAGCTGTGTCGTGAGCTGAAAACCAGTCCCGGCACAGGTTCTATTCCAGTCATCATGTGTTCAACCAAGGATACCGATGCTGATAAGCTCTGGGGTAATATGTTGGGAGCAGATGCCTATATCCCTAAACCTGTTAATCAACAAGACTTAGTTAGGGAAATTCAACGGTTGATGGGGCGGTAATATGGCTACATCGTCAATCCCTTCTCACGTCTGGGATCTATCTCAACAGGCCCAAAAGGGTGATCCAGAGGCGATCGCCACCCTGCTCAACCAACAGATGAATCCTAAGGGAATTTGGATTAAAGTCGGCTGGAAAGATGGATGTTTAGGGCTTTTAGTGGAAGCAGCCTCCGTTCCCAATCCAGAAAGCATAACCTCAGACATCTATCCAATTTTATGTGATTTAAATCTTGAGACGGCTCAGGCAGTACGCATCTATGGACGACAACAGGGCAGCCACCTACCAGCATGGCGACGTGAGTTTCAGCTCGTAGCTACAGCTCCATCAGACCATACCGTTGTGTCTCTGATGGACTGGCTAACGCAAGGAAGCGATCGCCAGCAGGAAGCCAGCCAGCCCCTAGCCCCCCTCCATGAATCACGATTTCTGCAATGTCAACTTAGCGCCCAAGACAGAATTCTCATTGCTCTGGAAGATATTCAATCTGTTTTTCAGTTGACTCTGGCTGAAATTCTGCCCGTACCCAACATGCCCAATTGTATCTTAGGGGTTTATAACTATCGGGGAGAGATGCTGTGGATAGTAGATTTGAGTGCTCAAATTGGTCTGATAGACTCTCTCACTGTCCAGGCTCGGGATACCTCCCTCACAGCGATCGCTCTCACCCATCAAGAGAGCACTCTTGGCTTTTTAATGACTGACGTAACTGGCATTCAGACCCATCCCGTCCATACCTTAGAGATGGCCACTCAAGCTTTATTTCCAGAACAGTCTTTGCCCTACCTATCTGGATATCTTCGATCCCTAGGGCTACCCGTATTAAATACCAAAGCTGTGATGCAGGATCCGATCTTCCAGGTGCATCTCCGCTGATAGCCTCATCCCCATTCTCGACCCGCAATCTTTGATCCTATCTCTAAGCATGAGAAGGTTGGATACCAAAAATCCTGTAGCTTCCAGAAAACAAGAATGGGTGAATGGAGCTAGAGGCTTACCCCAAGCGATGAACTAGGTTAGCCTAGCTCTGCCAAGGTGTCCTCGCATGAGCATCTGATCAGTCAAACAGCGGCTCGATATCTATAGACATGAGATACCTGGCTCCCAGGCTAGATTATCTAGCTTAGTGTTGTATATCTTCTACCCTCACCACTATTTACGGAGATTCAAAGTCAATGACCAGCTTTCAAATCGGTGGCAACCAAGACCCTAAAATGACCGATTCATCTAGCATAACAGAACATGATCTATTTGCAGATTTTATCACTGGCAACCCTGAACCTACTGAGCCAGATGAAATGCCAACGGAGCTTAATTCTGCCTTCATGACCCATCGTCATCAGCAAGAGCAACGGATCACCGATGCGATCGCGGCGGTGGAACAAGAACTCAGCCAAGAAACTGAACAGGCCCAAATCGCGCTAACTCAAATCAAAGCAGAGTTGGAAACCGTCGGAGCCTTGAAAAAACCGGATGTTCTCAAGGGCGTTGATCGCCTATCGGCCTTGGTGCAAGGCGTGCAGCAAGGCGTCAAAGGACATTTATCGGATGTTGTACAGAAACAGTTTAGCCAAGCTCGACAGTCGATCCAGCAAGTTGCTCACCACTTGCGCCGTACCCAAGAGCTAGATCCCTTACTTCAAGCTGTTGTTGCCTCTGTGCAACAGTTCTTAGGCACAGAACGATCGCTCATCTATCGGTTTGAGGGCAGCGATCGCGGTATGGTTGTGGCAGAAGCCTTAGATACTGGTTGGACGCCAATGCTATCAGAATCTTTGCCAGCACTATGTTTTGGTTTAGGGCAGGCTGTTGATTATCAACGACAGCAGATTGTTGTGCTTGATCATGTATCCCGTAGTACCACGACCCCCTACCAAAAACAACTGATCGATAAATTTCAGATCCAGTCTATGGTAGTTGTGCCAATTGTGCTAGGCGGAACACCTTGGGGACTACTGGTTGCTCACCAATGCAGCAATCTGCGGCACTGGCAAGAAACAGATATTTATTATCTAACTCGAATTGTAGCGGAGATTATACCAAATCTACAAGTCCATTCATTTAGGTTAAAACAAAAGCAGTGGGCGGAGCAAAATCATATCCTCACCTTAATCGTTAACCAGATTTATCAAGCAACCACGGTTGATAACGTCTTTCGAACGGCAACAGAAGAAGTTCGCAGACAGATCAAGTGCGATCGGGTAGCAATTTATCGATTCAACCAAGATTGGAGTGGCGAGTTTATTGCAGAATCTGTTGCATCAGGCTGGACAAATCTGATGCAAGAGCAGTTTGATAATCCTGTTTTACGGGCCAATATCAGTGAATGCAGTGTTAAAGATCTAGTTCAGCAAAATCCTCAGATCATTGATACATACTTGCGAGAAACCAATGGAGGACGATTTAGTCAAGGTGAAGTGTATCGGGTTTGCAATGATGTTTACAACTCAGACTTTTCCCAATGCTATATCCAAATCCTGGAGCGCTACCAGGCCAAAGCCTATGTGATGGTTGCTATCTATGACAACCACAAACTTTGGGGGTTGATGGCAGCCTATCAATGCAGTGGATCACGGTTATGGTCGGATGCGGAGATAGCCATGCTAACCCAAGTAGGCACGCAGTTGAATATTGCCCTACAGCAATCGACGCAAACAACCCGTCTAACTCAAGCGGTGAAGCGCGAACAGGCGATCGCTAAGCTTGTACCTCGGATTCTCCAGGCTAAGGATGAACCCACCATGTTCCGGTTAGCCGTTCAAGAACTACGCCAGTTACTAAATTGCGATCGCGTTGGCGTTTACAGATTTACAGACGACTGGAGTGGGGAATTTGTATCTGAATCTGTTGCCAGTGGCTGGGTTCCCGTTGTTGGCCCAGACATCAAAACCGTATGGGAAGATACTCATCTGCAAGAAACCCAGGGAGGACGCTATGCTAAGCAAGAATCCTTCGTCGTAGATGATATTTATACCATCGGTCATTCTCCTTGCCATATAGAAATCTTGGAGCAGTTCCAGGTTAAGGCCTACATGATTGCCCCTATCTTCTATCAGGATAAGTTGTGGGGTTTGTTGGGAGCTTACCAAAATTCTAGCCGACGAGATTGGCAAGAGGAGGAGGTGCAGTTACTCAAGCAAATAGGTACGCAGCTAGGAGTCGCCCTACAGCAAATCGTCTACACGCGTCGATTAACTGAGACAAATCAACGAGAGCAACTGTTAGCTAAGATTATTCAGCGTTTACGAGACTCTGTAGATATAGATGACTTGTTTAAGATCACTGTACGAGAAGTCCGACGCTTCATGAAAGCTGACCGGGTCGGCATCTTTCAGTTTTATCCAAATACTGGCTACGATGATGGCGAATTTGTTGCAGAGGATGTGGATCCATCCTATCCATCTGCAATTGCTGCTAAAATTCACGATCATTGTTTTGGAGATCAGTATGCCGATAAGTATCGAGATGGTCGTGTTCAAGCTGTAGCTGACATTTACAACGGCGGACTCAGTGACTGTCATATTGATGTTCTAGCTGACTTTGAAGTGCGTGCCAATCTAATTATTCCTCTTGTCAGAAGTCGTGAACTATGGGGACTACTTTGTGTCCATCAATGTAGCGAACCTCGGGAGTGGACTGAGGATGAAATTGAGTTTCTCAAACGAATAGCCGATCAGTCTTCAATAGCACTCCAGCAAGCAGAGTCTACCCAAAAGATCAAAGCCGCCTTTGAGCAAGAACAAGCGCTCAACCGGGTCTTTTCCAGAATTCGTCAAGCTTCAAACCTGGATACAATTTTTAGTACTGCCACCCAAGAGGTACGGCGATTACTTGGGGTAGAACGTGTCACTATCTATCGATTTAGACCTGATTTCTTTGGTGACTTTATCAATGAGTCTGATGCAGGCGGATTTCCAAAACTGGTCGGCAGTGGATGGGAAGATCCCTATCTGCACGAACATCGAGGTGGGCGATTTCGAGATAACCTACCTTTAGTCGTAGATGACATCCACACAGGGGAAACAATTTGGCAGAATGATGGATTTAACCTTAGAGCCTCAAAAATTTTGCTGACTGACTGCCATATCGAGGCATTAGAATTTTATCAAGCAAAGTCTTGTACTGTGGTATCTATTTTCAAGGGCGATGAATTATGGGGGCTCCTCTCTGCCTTCCAAAATACAGGCACCCGCCACTGGACAGAGAATGATGTGAAACTGATGATGCAGGTTGCTAGTCAAATGGGAATCGCTATTCAGCAAGCAGAAGCTACAGAAAAGCTGAAGATTGCCTTTGAGCAAGAACAAGCTCTCAATCGCGTGATTGCACGCATTCGCCAATCATCAGATCTAGATAGTATTTTCAGCACTACTACCCAGGAAGTGCGTCGACTGTTGGGAATTGAGCGAGTGACGATCTACAAGTTCCGCAACGATTTCTTTGGTGATTTCATCAACGAATCAGATGCAGGCGGATTTCCAAAGCTAGCAGGCAGCGGATGGGAAGATCCTTATCTTAATGAACACCAAGGTGGCCGGTTTCGCGATAATATCCCTCTGGTAGTAGACAATATCCACGCAGGAGAAACATTATGGCAAAACAATAGCCTACAGTTAGATGCACCTAGAAAACCACTTACTGACTGTCATGTGGAAGCTCTGGAGTTCTATCAAGCCAAATCCTGTGCAGTCGTCTCTATCTTTAAAGGTAATCAACTGTGGGGCCTACTCTCTGCTTTCCAAAACACAAGTATTCATCACTGGACTAAGAACGAAGTCAACCTGCTCATGCAGGTCGCTACTCAGATTGGAGTCGGTATTCAACAGGCAGAATATATTGCTCAAATTGAAGCACAGTCACACCAACTAGCTAGACAAGCAGAACGAGAGAAAAACTATGCTCGGGTCATTGGGCAAATCGGACAACGATTTATCGAACGAATTAAGCGCCAAGATCTAAACCTAGAGGAACTTCTCACATCTACTACACGAGATGTACGTCAAGCTTTACAAACAGATCGTGTAGGAATTTATCGCTTTGATCCAGATTGGAGTGGTGAATTTATTGTAGAAGATTTTGGTGGTGAATGGATTCCCCTCGTCGGCACTGAATTCGCCCGGGTGAAAGATACTTACCTCAAGGATAATCAAGGCGGTCGCTATCGACAAAATCAGTCTCTCCAGGTTAATAATATCTATGCGGCAGGACATTCTGAATGCCATATAGATCTGCTTGCAAGCTGGGGAACTAAAGCCTATATGATTTCTCCAATTTTTAAGGGAGATGACCTATGGGGATTACTAGGAGCCTATCAAAACAGTGATACACGGCAGTGGGATGATACGGAAATTAGTTTGTTGAATCAAGTCGGTTCTCAGCTTGGCAATGCTTTACTCCAGGCAGAGGTCATTGAACAGGTACAGGCTCAGTCCCAACAGCTTAGCACGTTAGCTGAGCAGGAAAAAATTGCAAATAGCCAGCTCCAGCAGAGGATCGTACAGATGCTGTCAGCAGTGCGTCCAGCACTACAGGGAGATCTCACTGTACGGGCTCCAGTCACAGAGGATGCCGTCGGTACGATTGCGGATGCTTACAACAACACCATTCAGTCGCTGCGAAAGTTAGTCACTCAGGTTAAAACAGCCGCAAGTGAAGTTGGGGAAACGTCCCAAGCCAGTGGAGGAGCGATCGCTCAACTCACGCAACAAACCCAGCAAGAGTTGACTCAGATTACGAAGGCTCTCCAGCAATTGGCATCGATGGTTAGTGCGACGCAGTCGGTAGCGCAGGATGCCCAACGGGTGGAAACAGCGGTGCAGCGGGCTAACGAAACCGTGGAACAGGGAGATAGCGCCATGAACCTCACGGTAGAGGGTATTCTGGCTATTCGGGAAACCGTGTCGGAAGCAACGAAGAAAATTAAGCGATTAAGTGAGTCGTCGCAGAAGATCTCCAAGGTGGTTAGTCTCATTGGTAATTTCACCACTCAGACCCAGCTTTTAGCCCTGAATGCGGCTATTGAAGCCACCCGTGCTGGGGAATATGGTCGAGGATTTGCTGTAGTAGCAGACGAGGTGCGATCGCTTGCCCAACAGTCATCTGAGGCAACCGGGGAGATTGAGACCTTGGTACAGGAAATTCAGGCTGAAACTAGCGCTGTGTCTACTGCTATGGATGCCGGGATTCAGCAGGTCGTGCAGGGTACTCATTTAGTTACCCAAACACGCCAAAGTTTGAACGATATTGTAACGGCTACAGCTCAGATTCGCGAGTTGATTCAGGGAATTACATCATCGACCCAAGCCCAGATCCAACAGTCTGATGCCGTAACCCAAGCCATGAATGATGTAGCCGCGATCGCTCAGACGACCTCCAGCAACTCTACTCAAATTGCCACCTCATTCCAAGCACTCCTCAATACAGCAGAGGATTTACAGAAGAGTGTGGGGCAGTTCAGGGTGCAATAGGGAGCGATCGCTCTTATCCTATCTCGGCCATACCATAATGCTCCCCTAGTTTCCTAGTTTCCTCTGAATCAAAGAACTAGGGGAGAATCTCAGGATGGTCAGCTATCCACCGATCTAGGGTGATCTCAACACTCCCTGTCAAGTCTCCAAGGTGCCTTTAATAGGTTGATCTTGAAGAAGCTTATCTAGCTAATATCAAATCCGGTTAGGTAGGCTATTCATTCAAGAGTGTTGCTGAACTGGGAGATGAACCTCTAGCTACAGGATCTGAACCTCCATGCAACATGTTGCGAAATCATACCGATATTCAGCAACACCCATTCAAGGTCTTGACCGTATCCAAATGTCTGTAGCCTCCTTGACAAAAGAGGCAAAGCGGAGGATTGAATGCTGAATATCTCAGCCATGAACAGTCAACCGGATTTGATACCATACCCCAACTCCTACCCTTTCTTGCTAATATCCTATGTCTCCATCTGATGCATTTCAGGATCAAAACTTTGCCTATTTTCTTACCGAAGCCCAGGATCTACTTCAGGTTATAGAACAGGAACTTCTGAGTATTCGGCAAGAGCGCAGCACAGCTAAAATTCATAACCTTATGCGCGCAGCCCATACCCTAAAAGGAGCGGCCGCTAGCATGGAGCAGCGCACCATTCGTGAAGTTTCCCACGTATTAGAAGATATTTTCAAGGCTTTTTACAATCCAGATATTGAGATTGATGCAGAGGTAGAATCTCTCCTCTTCGATGGGTATGAATGTTTACGCCGCCCGGTTGCAGCAGCTCTTAACCAACAGTCCATCGATGATTCTGATGTCATGAACCGAGCTGCCGGTATCATTGCACGTCTACAAGATAAATTTGGTGATGCTTTTAATCCAGAAGCAGCCCTACCAACCTCCTCAGAACTTGGATTTGACATGGTCAAGTCTATGTTTGAAATGGGGGTTACCCAACGCCTCAACCTATTGCAAACAGCTTTACAGCAGTCAGATCCAGCAATTGCAGCGACTCTGACAACTCAAGCTGACATGTTTCTCGGTTTTGCAGAATCGTTGAATCTACCTGGTTTTGGAGCGATCGCCCAAGCCACGCTAGATGCCTTAGTCGCCCATCCCGACCAAAGTATGGCGATCGCGACCCTAGCGCTTCAGGACTTTACGACAGGTAAACAAAAGGTTTTGGAAGGCGATCGCACCCAGGGCGGCTACCCATCTCCAGAATTACAATACCTTGCGGGTATGGATATAGAACATCTGTCAGACTCATCGCCATCCACAGTAGATTTAGATGCCCTACTCATGGATGGACTGGCGGCTGAGGTAGATCCCCCAGACCGAGAAGAGTTTCCAGAAGAGGACTCGGAGTTTGATTTCGATGCTCTTATATTAGATGAACCTATAGATTCAGATGCTTTTTCATCTTTAGCGACCAATGTAGACCCGAATCCATCCAATCCGCCAACACCTAGTTTATCAGATCAAGCGATCGCTCCTGTACTAGAAAACCCTGCACCGATACCCCTTATTAGACCAGATGGTTCAACTATGCCCCATCAACCTGAGATGATGTCCCCCTCAGAGCCCTCGCACAAAAGAACTAAAATCAGTGCATCCATTCGGGTAGAACTTAATCAATTAGAAAGCTTGAATCACTATGCAGGTGAGTTATTAATTAATCAAAATCGCCAGGCAGATCAAGATAACTATCTACGACTTCAGATTCAGGCTCTGCTTGACAATTTACGACAGCATCGTCAGTTTCTCTACCAGATCCAAGACTGGACAGATCATTTAGTCATCCGATCTTCCATTGAAGAACAACCCATCAAAGCGTTGTCTCCCTCTAGAAAACAGTCTAATTATCTCAATTCACCGTCTATCACCTCAGACTTTGACACCTTAGAGTTAGATCAATATAATGAACTGCATACCTTAGTACAATCTACCCTCAGCAACTTTTCTCGCCTAGAACACAACGTAGAAACAGTTAGCCAAACAGCCAAACAGGCCCAGCATACAACGCAAGCCCAGCAGCGCCTCTTAGCCCTCGTGCGAGATGATCTCACCGATATCCGCATGATTCCTATTGCCACGGTCTTAAACCGTCTACCACCCGTCATCACCCAGCTAGCAGGCAGCTATCAAAAACCAGTGCGGTTCTCCCTCGTTGGTGCAGATATTTTAGTTGACAAGGCAATTGTCGAAAAACTCTATGATCCGCTCCTTCACCTGGTTAGGAATGCCTTTGACCATGGCATTGAAGCACCCCAGCTACGGCGATCGCTACAAAAACCTGACACAGGGCATATTCACATTGAAGCCTACCATCAAGGAAATCGTACCATCATTGAAGTGCGGGATGATGGAGGTGGTATTGATCTCGACAGCATTGCTCAACGGGCAGTTGAACTAAACCTCACAAGCCCCGCAGCAATCGCGTCGATGGATCGCGATCGCATCCTAGATTTCTTATTTCAGCCAGGATTTTCAACTCGCAGCCAGGTGAGTGACTTGTCCGGTCGTGGCGTCGGCTTAGATATTGTAGCTGCTCAGATTACTGCGATGAATGGCTCTGTAACCCTCTACTCTGTTCCAGGAGAAGGAACAACGTTTGTATTGCAGATTCCTCTCTCCATTACCATTACTAAACTACTTGTCTGCCAGGTCAATGCCATTGCCTACGCATTTCCTGTACAACGCATCGAGCGAATAATTTTACCCCATCCCCATGACTTTCAGACAACTCTCACAGGACAATTAGCCTTCAAATTTATGGAACAGGGACAAGAATGCTTAGTTCCCGTTCGCCATCTCTCAAATCTCATCGCCTATTCAGCCAACAGCCAACAGATTCTAGACCATCGATACAAACACACCCAGTCTTTATCTCCTACCCCCTCCAATCGGCTAGCTCAATCTTCGCCATCCCTACATCCCATTCTGGTGCTTAAAGTGCGCGGCGATCTCTGGGCCTTACAAGTTGATCGAGTCTTGGGTGAACAAGAATTAGTGATTCGTCCCCTATCTGGAATTGCTCCACCACCCTATATCTATGGAGGAGCAATCCTCAGCAACAACGATCTTTCCTTCGTCATTGACCTTGATGTATTGCTAAAAAATCAACCCTCCCAGACATTACCAGCACTATCTAGCGATCGCTCCCCAAAACAATTACCCCCCTCCACGTCCACAAGCTCTCACAGCCTGATCAGGCCATCTCATCCAAGATCAGTTCAGGTATTACTAGTCGTTGATGATTCCATCACATTGCGGCAAAGTCTGACGTCTATGTTAGAAAAACAGGGTTATAGAGTCCTTCAAGCGCAAGATGGTCAAGATGCGATCGATCGCCTTCAAGGCAATCCAGATGTATCCCTCGTACTCTGCGATATTGAAATGCCGAGAATGAATGGATTTGAAGTGCTTTCATTTGCAGGGCAGCATCCCCATCTCTCAAAGGTTCCTATCGTCATGCTAACCTCACGCAGCAGCGATAAACATCGCCATTTAGCTCTAGGTCTCGGAGCCTCTGCCTATGTCACCAAACCCTACTCAGAAGTACAGCTGATTAAAACGATTGAAGATACCTTAGGCCAGACTCAACGTTAGGTATTGATGAGCGTTGCTGAACCTAGAAAGGCATCTACTATCAAATCCAGTTAGATAGGCTATTTATCCAAGGTTTTAGCAGTACCAGATATCTGCAACCTCATTACGAAGAAGGCAGCGCAGCGGGGGATTGAAGGCATAATATTCCAGCCATAGACCGTCAACCGAATTGGATATAAATGCTTGATATCCCCTGTGTGGGTTAATCCTATTGCCCCCAGGCTTCTGATCAATCAGCACCACTCATTCTGTTCCCATTATCCTTAAGTAGCTTATGATTTATTCATCCACCCAACCTCCAACATCACCTTCCTCACCAGCAGATACATCCCTCGATATCTGTGAAGCGATTGTTTTCCAAAGCCAAGGGTATCGATTTGCCTTACCCCTAGCTGCTGTTCTACGAATTGTTCAGCGATCAGCGATCGCCCCCTCTTATCCAACCCTTGAGCAAGAGCGCATACAGGTTTCTCGTCTAGTATTGCTCTTTGAAGGCGAACCTATCCGTCTTATCGATCTATCTAGACAACTCCTTGAACCCAGTTCATCCACAAGCGATCGCACCTCTTCTCCCAGCAGCATCCCTGTAGATCCATTTGTGATGGTTGCCCAAACCCATGACAGCGAACTGATGGGCATCCCAACCCCAAACCCGCCAGAGGTGATCAAACTTCCGCTACACCAAATAATGCCCCTACCACCATCCTATCGCAATCAGATAGGCAACCTCGCCCACCACGCCGTGATCATGCCCCACGCTGACTCCCCCTTAATTCTCTTACTGGATCTGCAAGCCTTGTTGTCAGGTCAACGTTAGGGCTTGATGATGAGTATTGCTGAACCAGGGGATGAACCTCTAGCCAGGAGCCCTGAAACTCGATGCAAAATTTTGCGGCGTTGCTGAACTAGGAGATGAACCTCTAGCTACAGGATCTGAACCTCCCTGCAACATGCTGCGGAATCATCCCGCCATTCAGCAACACCAATTTTGCATAGTTCGCAATTGCCCTACTCTTCAACAACGCCTCACAGGCTACGCTAACCCGTCAATCTTGGTAGACCATTGCATGGATACCAGCGCGACACAACCCACTTTGATACAAAACTTAATTTGACTTTATTGAGAATCTATCTAAACTAGGTGATGACCAGCTTATTGCGCTATCTTCTCAATAAGCTGGTCATCACCCTTGATAACTACAGGTTCATCGACTGATGCAAACTTACGACAATCCAAAGGTTCAATACGATTGGTGGGCGGGCAATGCTCGATTTGCCGATCGCTCAGGGCTATTTATTGCGGCCCACGTCGCTCAAGCTGCTCTCATTACTTTCTGGGCAGGGGCCTTCACCTTGTTTGAGATCTCTGGTTTTGATCCAACCATCCCCATGGGCGAGCAGGGATTAATTCTGCTGCCCCATCTTGCCACTCTCGGGCTTGGCGTTGGTGACGGGGGACAAGTTGTGGATACCTATCCCTACTTCGTGGTGGGGGCAGTACATTTGATTTCCTCGGCTGTCCTAGGCGCTGGAGCTTTATTTCACGCCTTCAAAGCCCCTGATGACTTAGAGACTGCATCCGGTCGAGCAAAAATGTTCGACTTTGACTGGAGTGATACTAAAAAGCTGGGCATCATTTTAGGACATCATTTATTGTTCCTAGGGGCTGGCGCGTTAATGCTGGTCTTCAAAGCCATGTATTGGGGTGGCCTCTATGATGCAACCAGCCAAACTGTTCGAGTGATCGCCGCACCAACTCTTGATCCGTTAATCATCTACGGCTACCAAACTCATTTTGCTAGCATTAGCAGTCTAGAGGACTTAGTCGGCGGGCATATCTATGTAGCATTTCTGTTAATTGGTGGCGGTATTTGGCATATTTTGGTGCCACCGATGGCTTGGGCCAAACGAGTGCTTACCTTTTCTGGTGAAGCAATTCTATCCTATTCTCTGGGTGGTATTGCCCTAGCAGGCTTTGTAGCTGCCTACTTCTGTGCTGTGAATACCTTAGCTTACCCCCCAGAATTCTACGGCCCACCCTTAGAAATCAAGCTAGGAGTTGCTCCCTACTTTGCAGATACAATTGATCTGCCTCTCGGTGCTCACACCCCTCGGTGTTGGTTGGCCAATGCTCACTTCTTCCTAGCTTTCTTCTTCCTGCAAGGGCATCTGTGGCACGCTCTCCGAGCTATGGGATTTGATTTCCGTCGGGTAGAAAAGGCGCTCAGCTCAGTTGAGGTTTAAGGTTTAGGTTTACAAGACAGGCTTCCAAACGATAGTAGCTTCCAGGA
>RECH01000263.1 GCA_007694125.1 Leptolyngbya sp. DLM2.Bin15 | reverse complement strand
GTAGCCCCCTTGCCAAGGGGGCGGCGAAGCGGGGGATCGAAGGCAGGATGTCCCAGCCATGAACATCTGAGGATGACGGCTACTTTGGTCGAATCAGCACCACCGGCGTTTGTTCATCAGCGTTGCCAGCGGGATTAGTAATCAACGCCTGTTCCAACAATCCGGGGGCAATGCCCGAGGATGCGGCCAAGACCTTCACCGCCCGCAGATCATTCACATCCACGATCGCTGCTGCCAAGCCCGTCTCCGCCTTGATTTGGTTGACCACCCGCTGGGGATCTTCGGGGCCTAGGACTATGAACTGATCATAGGGAGGCAGGGTGCCGGTGACATCATCAATCAGGCGGGCCTGCTCTCCCGCCAGTTGGTAAAACATGCCCGGTCGTTTGAAGAATTTTTTGGCGATCGCCCCCACCAAGAAGGCAAACACCACCCGCCACGGCCCGGAAATATCTACCAGGGTCTGCATGCCGCAGGCAGTGGCTAGGCTGGAGGTGGGCATGAAGTAGTAGCACAGACGGCGGGCCACCCAGCCGGGCTGCACGGTGGTGGGGTGGCGGAAGCGATCTTGCATAATGGCGATCGGGGTTTCACCGATGGTGACAATATCGCCGGGCTGGGCATGGGGCATGACGTAGCGCTTCACCACTTCCACCGGATCATCCAAGTGGGTGAGCAAATGGGTTTTCACCGGCAAAATATCAGCGCGATCGCCCGCTCGCCACTGGATCGGCGCATCAGGACTGGGAAACCTAAGGGGAACAATCACATGGCGCGTTTTCGGCACCCGCCCTTGGGGCCCATAGGTGACATAGCGCACCTTAATCCAGGCGGCCTGCAGCGCTTCTAGTTGATCGCCCACTACATCCAGCACCACTTCCATACGGGTGGTTTTGCCAATTTTGACAATATAGCCAAACCAATAGCCATCGTCGCGGGCATCGGCATCGGGGTGGCAGGGGGTGATCCGCAGCGTATGCTGAACCGTATCGAGACTGTCCTTCGATAGCAGCATCGCCGTTGCCGAGACCTCCGGCACCATCAGCTCTAGGCGCTGGGTTTGGTTGACAAACTCCATGTCGCCCACAATGCGGTAATGCTGAGACTCATAGACATCTAGATTCCAGGTGCCTGCCCGCAACTGCAGCCGATTGCCTGGTCGCCGTCGATACTGCACCTCAATGGCGATCCATCCTAAAACCAACAGCAGGGCGATCGCCCCGATCAAAATCCCCAAACTCCCCATCACAGCCTTCTCAGTGGTATTGCTTCACTCTATAGCACAAGCATTCTCTCAGAGTCTGGCACACATTGCACTGCGGCGTTTCTCGATTGCTCCCATAATCTTCACAAGGGTCAAGCTCCACCCGGATGGATTCGACCACAGCGGTAGGTGTCTTCTCGATCATCTAGGGGCGATCGCCCACGAAAACCTGATCATCTTGTACCTTAGGGGCAGTTCCTCGTTATGGGGATACCCAATGCTCTGGGAAGAACTAGGGAATTCCCCTAAATTGCCCGGAGGAATTTGAATATTTGTAAACAAATATTTGTAAACTATTAGGAAATCCTTAGCAAATCACGAGTCCACCCGTTCCGCCTATCTGCTGTCTATATCGTCTAGGGAGTTTTTTGATGAAGCAATTAATGCTTGCAGAACGCATTTGTTTAATTGGGCATTTGGTATCCATGGCCTTCGGCTTAGCCGGTCTATTGCTGGTGATGCCCCATCCAGAATTTCTCAGCCATGTGCCCGCTGGTCAAACCATGTTCCGCTGGAGCATGGCTGGGGGTGGCGTGGTTTACATTGTCTTAGGAGCGATCGCCGTCGCGCTCTATGCCTACCGTACCCTAGGTCTACGGAACTGGCTCACCTTTATGCTTCCAGCGGTATTCCTCTCCCTAGGCAGTGAACTGCTGGGCACCAGTACCGGTTTTCCCTTTGGCAACTATAGTTACCTCAGCGGTCTGGGCTACAAAATATCCGGCTTGGTACCGTTTACCATTCCCCTGTCTTGGTTTTACCTGGGTCTAGCCTCCTACCTCTTGGCCCGCACCGGCTTAGATTCCGTTGAACGTCTCCAGTCCACCGATGTGCTGCGTCCGATGACCTGGTGGCGGCAAATTGCAGCGGTGCTCCTCGGGGCTGTTTTGCTCACCTCTTGGGACTTTGTCCTCGATCCGGCTATGAGCCAAACCGCCATGCCCTTTTGGTATTGGCATGAACCCGGTGCTTTCTTTGGGATGCCCTACCAAAACTTTGCTGGCTGGACAGCAACGGGCTGCATATTTATGGCCATTGCCGCTGTCATCTGGTTCCGCCAACCGATTCGTCTAACGGCGGCGCAGCTCGATTTGCCCTTTACGGTCTATGTGGGTAACTTTACCTTTGCCATGGTGATGAGCTTGGCGGCTGGTTTTTGGCAGCCTGTGCTGTTGGGCATTGTCGTCGGGCTGGGGCCAGCGGCGCTGTGCTGGAACCGGGCTAAGTCCATTGAAGCTCAGGGGGCGATCGCTTCTAGAACCAGCATGATGGACGATCCGATGTCAGACCTATCTTCTACCCCCGTTGGAGTCAGTAGTAAGTGATCGACGTGGGCATATCTCAGGCATCTACATTGATGAACCTTCCTGGATGGATCGCCGTGGCGCTGTTTGTGCTGATGGCGATTCAGCTTCCTGCTTTAGCCATTTTGCTCTCCCGTCTGCTGCAGGGGCCAACTCGGCAACCGCCCCTGTCACCGCAGCAGGCGAACCTCACCCAGTTTGGCAAGGTGAGCGTGGTGGTGCCAACCCTCAACGAAGCCGAGCGGATTCAACCCTGCCTGGATGGGCTGAGTCGTCAGAGTTTTGGAGTTCGAGAAATTATCATCGTCGATAGTCGCTCGCAGGATGGCACGGTTGACCGGGTGAAAACCATGCAGCAACGCGATCCGCGCTTTCGGGTGATTTACGATGATCCCCTGCCTGCGGGCTGGGTGGGTCGCCCCTGGGCATTGCACACCGGCTTCCTCAACAGTTCCGACCACAGCACGTGGTTTCTGGGCGTGGATGCCGATACCCAACCCCAGCCGGGTCTGGTGGCGGGGTTGGTGGCGGCGGCGGAAGCCGGTAACTTTGACCTCGTGTCGCTTTCCCCCCAGTTCATCCTCAAACAGCCGGGGGAATTTTGGCTACAGCCGGCCCTGCTGATGACGCTGATCTATCGCTTTGGCCCGTCCGGCAGCGCGATCGCTGGCTCTGACCTAGGATCGGAACGGGTGATGGCTAATGGTCAATGCTTTCTCTGTCGGCGATCGCTGTTGACGACGCTGGACGGCTATAGCAGTGCCCGCAATTCCTTTTGTGACGACGTTACCCTGGCGCGCTATGCCGCCGCCCAGGGTGCCAAGGTAGGATTTTTGGACGGTGCCAAGCTGCTGAAGGTGCGCATGTATGAAGGCATGGCCGAAACCTGGAAGGAATGGGGGCGATCGCTCGACTTGAAGGATGCCGCCACGCCGATCCAAACCTGGGGAGATGTTGCGTTTCTGGCGCTGGTGCAGGGATTGCCGCTGCTGCTCTTACCGCTGTTGATCGCCTTGGCGTCCCTGGGCTATGCGGCTCCAGTTTTATGGGTTTGTTTGGGCATGAATGCATTGCTGGTGACCATGCGATTTGCGCTGCTGTGGGCGATCGCTGCCTCCTATGATGCCTCCCAAGGTAAGGGAGCATGGGCCTTTTGGCTCTCGCCTTTCGCTGATCCCTTGGCGGTGGTGCGCATTGCCCTCTCCGCCAGCCGCACCCCCACCCAATGGCGCGGCCGTCAGTACGACGCGGTCTAGTAC
>RECH01000187.1 GCA_007694125.1 Leptolyngbya sp. DLM2.Bin15 | reverse complement strand
AGAAGTTTGGTGGGCATAGCGGCAGGGGCCAGGGTTAAACGCGATGAAGCACGGCATCGGGATGATCGGGGCAGGGGTCGGGATCCATGCCGAGGAGGAAAATCACATCGCGGTAGTCGCAGTGTGGGCAGGCGTAGATCAGGCCGCTGGGTTGGGCGACCATGTCACCTCCCAGTTGAGAGTTACCTGCCAGTTGAGAGACCGAGCGGGACTTGTTTAATTCCTTTGCCTCAAAGAACTTATCTCGCCAGTGCTGGGTCTGGGGCGTTTGCTCCAGGGTTTCCCAGATTTTAGCGATGTCTTGAGCCGCCAGATAGGTATTTAACTGTGCTTGCAACTGGTTAGCGGTTGGTTCATCCAGCAGTTTCGGCAAGACTGGAAGGATGGCTTTGGCTGCACCGAGGATTTCTTGCGGAGTATACATTGGGGAAATATATAAGGAAGAAATTTAAATGCCAGTGTAGCTAAAGGCAGCCCAGTGGAAGGGATGGGTGTAGGGGCGCTCATCTGGCGTGGGAGTGAAGAAGCCACCGTAGGCGGCGATTTCTCCGGCAGTGCTGTCGCGCAGCCAGATTTGGGCTTGGCGCAGGGCTTGGCCGGGTTCTAAGCCATCCTTGCGCCAGAGGTCGTAGAACTTGGTCAAAAGCAGCATGGTGCTTCGATCAGAGACAGACCAGAGGGAGGCTATAACGGCGGCGACCCCGGCTTGAAGTAGACCGGTAGGCAGGCTGATGGCTTCGTCGGCGTTTTCGATGCCGATCATGCCGGTTTCACAGGCGGAGAGGATGGCGAGGCGCAGGCCGGGGTTGCCCTGGGTGGTGTCTGCCAGGTTGAGAGCGAAGATGTCTTTGAGGGTAAGGAGGCCATCGTGCATGAGCAGGCCGCTGGTGAGGGGTTCGCGAGGGTTGGCGGTGCCGTGGCAGGAGAAGTGAGCGATCTCAGCCTGGGGCAATGTGGTTTTGACGGCAGTGGTGGTGGCGCGATTATGGCGGAGGATTGTGGCTTGGGGAAGGAATGGGGAGATCGCGGACTGCACTTCTCGCTCGGAGTTGAGCAGATCTTGGCGGGGGTTGTCGATCGCCAAGATCGAATTAGCCTGGACGCGATCAGATATTGCCTGGGCAGCGTTGAGGGACTGAGCGTTGGGGGTGTAGGTAATGTGTATTTCGTCTAGGGCGTAGCGGCGACATGGACAAGTGCTGAGGTCTTCCGTCCATGCGGCGTGGAGGGGGAGGAGGCTGAGGTAGCCCGTGGGGATGAGAGTGATGCGATCAAATCCTAGTTCTTTAATTTTCTGAATTAGCGGCCCCATCAGAGCATTCCAGAGTTGGTGAGTGGTGGTGTCGATTTCCTGGCACCAAGCTGAATAGTTCGCTTTTGAGTCATTGCGAAAGTCTTGATATGCACCAAGATAACGGCTGATTTCTGGGTCATTGGCAGGACCGTAGAGAATTGCTCGAAGAGCTTCCTCGGTTAAATTATCCAGCCATAGGACATCAAGGATCTGGCCGGTGAGGATGAGGGACATGGATCCGTTGGGGGTGGTGACCAGATAGATCAAAGGATTGTCTGGGCGCAGGGCGGCGCGGATGTCATCAAAGCTGGGTTGAACCAGGAAGCCGACGTAGCCTTCAACCTGGCGAATTTGGGTGAGGGTTTGGTTGAGCTGGTCACGCAGAGTGGTGGCGGTGTCGCGCAGGTCAGTGGGGGTGAGGTCATGTCGCTGGCTGGAGGTGGCCAAGTCCCGCTGTTGGTTTTCTAGGTTGCGGAGTTGGGCCGTAAGGGCTTGGTATTGCTGATACAGCGCCGGGTAAGTTTGCTCCAGTCGGCTGAGGTCGGCCCGATCACGTTCTAGGCTCTCACTGAGGCCCCGAGCGCGCCCCCGCTCCAGCACCTCAACCGCTTGGGAGAGTTGACCGGTACAGGCTAGGGCATAAGCAGCACGGCGGGGCAAGTCGGCAGTGGTGGCCAGTTCGGCAGCTTTGCTGTCGAGCAGGAGGGCGCTTTGGTAAAGGGTTTCAGCGGCTTGGAGCGCTATTTGATATGTCTGGGCTGCTTCTTGCCATCGTTGTTGATCGCTGTAGAGGTTAGCTAAGCTACAGGCGCTACGACGACAGTCATCGGGCAGTAGCTCAGGGGTAAAGATTTCTAAGCTGGACTGGTAGGCGGTGATGGCATCCTCGAGATTCTGGGCTTTGTCCCCCCGGATGCGGTCAGAGTAAGCATTAGCCAGATTCATTATTGAAGTCGCCCATTCTACAGGCATGGTCTCGCGGGTCCTCACCTGCAACGCCTGTTGGTAAGCAGTGATAGCGTCCTCAATATTTTGAGCCTGGTCGCCCTGAATGCGGGAATAGTAAGCGTTAGCCACATTCATCATTAATTCTGCCCAGTCGACGGGCAATTTCTCGCGGGTCTTCACCTGCAACGCCTGCTGATAGGCGGCGATGCTCTCCTCAATGTTTTGGGCCCGGTCGCCCTGAATTCGTTTACGGTAAGCGTTAGCTAGATTCATCATCGATTCTGCCCACTCCACCGGCAAGTTCTCGCGGGTCCTCACCTGCAATGCCTGTTGGTAGGCAGCGATAGCATCCTCAATATTTTGGGCCCGGTCGCCCCGAATTCGGTCCTGGTAAGCGTTGGCCAGATTATTTATTGAAGCCGCCCACTTGATGGGCAGGTTCTCGCTAGTTCTCACCTGCAACGCCTGTTGGTAGGCAGCGATAGCATCCTCAATATTTTGGGCCCGGTCGCCCCAGATGCGGGAATAGTAAGCGTTGGCCAGATTCACCATCGAAGACGCCCAGTTGACGGGCTGATTTTCACGGGTCATCACCTGCAATACCTGTTGGTATGCAGCGATTGCGTCCTCAATGTTTTGGGCCCGGTCTCCCTGAATTCGGTTACGGTAAGCGATGGCCAGATTGTTCATCGATTCCGCCCACTCTACGGGCCTAGCCTCGCGGGTTATTACCCGCAGCGCCTGCTGGAAAGTAATGATCGACAATTCCATGTTCAGCATACGGCTGCCGAGGGGAAATTCCACAATCAAATTTCCAAACAAAATAAACATTGCCGCGATCAGCATTGGTTCATTCTGCTGAATTAGGATGCCAAACAGATCCGGCAACGCCTGAAGCAACAACTCGTCCAATTGCCCCACATTGGCTCGAAGAAATGCATACACCTGCACCTGATCGCCCCGAGTCTGCGCAATCAATTGCATAATCTCTAACGCAAAAGCCGCTGCCCCCTCCTGGGACTGACTCGTCGGGCTGCCCTCCCTCAACTCCATCGCCTGTGGCAATTGCGCTGCAAACTGCCTCAGCCAACTGGCATTCCCGTTCCCCTGGCTCTCCAGCCAATCGGCATATTGCTCCATCACCAGCAATAACTCAGCATCCAACAGTTCCGCATTCGCGTGCAACAGCGCCGCCTCTTCTCCCTGAGGACACCCCAGCAGTTGCTCAATCAACTCCACATAGGCCTGCACCCGCTGTTCATCCATGCTGATTTCCCCAGGGCTGTCAATTGTCTTTACACGCTGCTTTTAGAGTATTCCCAATTCCTTTACGCCCCCTCGCTTCATACATCTCTAGACGTAACTGGTCACTGCAATAGCAGAGACTTAATGAGAAAGCCTCTAACGTCGTAGACTTATCCTGGCAACAAAGTGGGGGGTGAGCACCCCGACGAGGCGATGAGCTCAAAGAGTCGGTCTACGGCGTTTTCACCCTGACGACGCATCGATTCGAGAAAACTGAACATCATGGCTACGAGCTGAGCGCCCCAATCACTACGGGCACCGCCGGTGACTTTGCGATGAATCA
>RECH01000021.1 GCA_007694125.1 Leptolyngbya sp. DLM2.Bin15 | reverse complement strand
CCTCGCTGGTGAAAAACTCGACGACCCGCCAAGCTTCATCGGGGTGGGGAGTATTGGCCGAAATTCCAAAACCCCAGCCGCCCTGGCAAGCGCCACTGCTGCGCCCTTCTTGAGACACCATGGGTTTCAGGGCCACCTGACCACGAATAGCCGATCCCTCGCGATTCACTTCCGGCCAGACGTAGGGCCAGTTTCGTAGGAAGGCAGCGTTGCCATTTTGGAACACCCGCAGACTGTCTTCTTCTAAATAATTAGTGACACCGGGGGGCGAGACCCGGCTGCTGATGGTTTCTTGGAGAAATTCGACGGCAGCGATCGCTTCCGGTTGATCCAGCCCCACATCGAGACTCTCGGGATCAATCCAAAAGCCGCCGTGCCCTTCCAAGATTTCCACAAAACCGGCGGCAAGCCCTTCATACTGCAACCCTTGCCACACATAGCCCCAGTTCACCAACCCTTGTTCTTGGAGGGTGCGGGACGCATCTAGCAACTCTTCAAAGGTATCCGGTGGTTCCAATCCGGCTTCTTCTAATAAATCCGTGCGGTAGTAGAGCATCCCCACATCAGAACGGAAGGGCATACGATACAGCCCTCCCTCCACCTGCCCCGCTTCCACATCAGCGGTGAGGAAGTCTGCTAGGTCGTCCTCGGAAACTCGATCTGATAGATCGTCGAGCCAGCCCGCCGCCGCAAACTTAGGAATCCAAACAATATCGGCGAAGATGAGGTCGTAGGGAGAATCGCCCAGCAGGAACGAGGCGGTATATAAATCCTCCACAGCATCGGCGGCATTGGGGCCGCGGATCACATCCAGACGAATGTCGGGATTATCGGCTTCAAATTCATCAACTAGAATCTGGAGCTGATCTGCTTCCAAGGCTCGCACTAGGAAGCTAATGGTCACCGGTTGCTGGGATAGGGCAATTAGCCCCACACTGATCGCGCCAATGCACGATAAAAGAGCGATCGCTATCCATCGCGATCGCCGAATATTCAGACCTAGCCGCCGCAACGGTGCAGCTAAGTGGGTCAGGTCGTGAAGCCAAGATCTCAGGGTATTCATGCTCGGGGTCTCTACACAACGATCGCTAGGGGTGTCGCTCTAGGCTGAAGGGATAGGACTACAAAGCCGAGGCTTTGAATCAAGAGATCTGAATCGAGACGTAACGCCTAACCCAGACACAACGACAGTCCTGCCGCCCAGACAACTCTTCACCATGGGCACAGCCGACCTAGACGAGTTACAGCAATCAGCGATCGCTCATGAGCCTCCCAGCGGTAGACCAGCCCCGACTGACAAGGAATCTTAAGGTTTTCCTTATCACCTAGGAATGTGTTTTCAGCTTAAAAATTTGTCTGTTGTGATACATCTCCCCAGAGACAGATGTGCTGAGAACGTGTAATACTTCGTAATATTGGTAGGACAACGCGATCGCCCCTGAAGAGCTGCCACAATTTCTCATAGATCTGTTTGAATAGAGATCAACAGGCCTAATCAGTCTGTATCTCAGGGAGCCCTAATGGGCTCTTATTGGCGGGACAGATTGTTCCGCTTTTTTGTCCTTCTACCCGTTGGGTCTGGATTTATCCGTGCGATCGCTCTTGATTTAGAAACGATGAACACAACAATGGTTGATATCTCTTTACAAAAAGATTGGTCTACACCATCGATTTACATATAAAACGATCGGTTCATCATCCATGGATCAAGACAACATCTTGATCACAAGAACATCTCGTTACTATCCAATCCCCTATCCTCCACTTATCCTGGCAACGATGACCCAATCTGTCTTAACTCCGCTGGAAAATCCTCTTCTAATTGGCTATGGGCTACCGCCCTTCGATCGCATCCAGGCCGAGCATGTGGGGCCAGCCATCACCCAACTGCTCGCTGAACTAGATGACGAATTGGCCTACCTAGAAGACCATGGTGTTCCCACCTGGGCTGGCTTAATCGAGCCGCTCACCCACATCGAAGAACGCCTGTCCTGGAGTTGGGGGGTGATTGGCCATCTGATGAGTGTCAAAAATAGCCCAGACCTACGGGAAGCTCAGCAGGCCGTGCAGCCAGCGGTGGTGCAGTTTATCAATCGCCTCAGCCAAAGCAAGTCCTTATACCAGGGCTACAAGGCAATTCGGAACGGCGAAGAGTGGCAAACCTTGGATCCGGCCCAGCAACGCATTGTAGACGCAAATATTCGCGAGGCCGAGTTTTCGGGCGTGGGGCTGACTGGAGAGGTGCGCGATCGCTTCAACGAGGTGCAGCTTGAGCTGGCAGAAATGGGCACAGATTTCTCCAACCATGTGCTCGATGCCACCAAGGCGATCTCCTTCCTGTTTACCCAGGCTGATGAAGTAGATGGGTTGCCGCCCAGCTTGCGATCGCTGGCGGCCCAGATGGCGCGGATGGCAGGGAACAACGAGGCGACCGCTGAGGCTGGCCCTTGGCTAATCACCCTCGACTTCCCTAGCTATCTGCCGTTTATGCAGCATAGCCGCCGCCGCGATCTGCGGGAAAAACTGTACCGGGCGTTTGTCGGCCGGGCTGCCTCCGGAGAATTTGACAACACCGCCCTGCTGCGCCGCATTTTAGAACTGCGGCAGATCAAAGCCCAGATCCTTGGCTTTGGCTCCTATGCAGATCTGAGCCTGGCCAGCAAAATGGCTCCAGATGTGGCAGCGGTGGAAGCGCTGCTAGAATCCCTACGCCAATCGAGCTACGACGCGGCCGTAAACGACTTGGAACAACTCACCGCCTTTGCCCAGGCCCAAGACCCCACCGTCACCAGCCTGGCCCATTGGGATATTCCCTTTTGGTCGGAGCGGCAGCGGGAGATTGAGTTGGCCCTGAATGAAGAAGAACTGCGGCCCTACTTTCCCCTCACCCAGGTGCTGGATGGTTTGTTTGACCTGGCCCGCCAGCTCTTTGGGGTGATCATTACCCCAGCGGATGGACAGGCTCCGGTGTGGCACGACGATGTGCGCTACTTCCAAGTGTCAGACGAGCAAGGGGAAGCGATCGCTTACTTCTACCTCGATCCCTACAGCCGACCTGCAGAAAAACAGGGCGGCGCTTGGATGAATGTCTGTCTCCAGCGGGCCAAGATCCGCTTGGTGGAAGGAGAACGGCTGCGGTTGCCCATTGCCTATTTGATTTGCAACCAATCGCCGCCGGTGGATGACGTTCCTAGCCTGATGACCTTCCGGGATGTGGAAACCCTGTTCCATGAATTTGGGCATGGTCTGCAGCATATGCTAACCACCGTGGACTACTCCGGTGCCTCAGGGATTAACAACGTGGAATGGGATGCGGTGGAACTGCCTAGCCAGTTTATGGAAAATTGGTGCTACCGGCGCTCCACCTTGATGAGCTTGGGTAAACATTACCAAACCGGCGAACCCCTGCCCGATGAGTATTACCAAAAGCTAGTGGCAGCCCGCACCTACATGAGCGGTAGTGCCACCCTGCGCCAAGTCCATCTCAGCCTGCTGGATCTGGAGCTTCACCATCGCTACCAGCCCACCAGTGATGAAACCCCCAACCAAGTACGCGATCGCCTCGCTGCCACCACCATGGTGCTGCCGCCCTTGCCAGAGGATTCGTTCCTCTGCGCCTTCAAGCATATTTTTGCCGGGGGCTATGCGGCGGGCTACTACAGCTATAAGTGGGCTGAAGTACTGAGTGCCGATGCCTTCGCCGCCTTTGAGGAAGCAGGTCTAGACGATGATGGAGCGATCGCTGAAGTCGGACGGCGGTTTCGCGATACGGTGCTGGCCCTAGGCGGTAGCCAGCCACCCATGGAGGTGTTCAAGGCATTCCGAGGACGGGAACCCGATCC
>RECH01000277.1 GCA_007694125.1 Leptolyngbya sp. DLM2.Bin15 | reverse complement strand
GATGTCCCACAAACACCTCCGCTGGCTGAGCGAAGCCGAAGCCAGCGACGTCAAATCAGGAGATGTCCCACAAACACCTCCGCTGGCTGAGCGAAGCCGAAGCCAAGCAACATACATCCTTGCCAGGACTCAAGCGCTATGGCTGTAAGCGTTAAACTAGCTAGTGACCTAATGTTGACAGGGCTGTTGAGGAAACCACTATGCCACATACCATTGTGACGAACGTTTGTGAAGGCGTTGCTGACTGTGTAGATGCCTGCCCAGTCGCCTGCATCCACGACGGGCCCGGTAAAAATGAAAAAGGTACCGACTGGTACTGGATTGATTTCTCCACCTGCATTGACTGCGGCATCTGCGTGCAGGTCTGTCCTGTGGAGGGAGCCATCTTGCCAGAAGAGCGCCCAGAGCTACAAAAAACACCGACCTAGATCTGTCGGGTACAATCTGCTACATCCGTGGTGAATTGGATCGGGGTGAATGATCCATTTACCCCGGCATACGAATAGAATCCCAACGACAACGGTAAGCCACCGGGTTGCACATCATGACAGATCCTGTTCCCTTGCTCCAGGTTGAAGCGGTTCATGCTGGGTATGTCAAAGATCTAGATATTCTTCAAGGCATTAACTTTAAGGTTTATCCGGGTGAGTTGGTGGCGGTGATTGGCCCCAACGGAGCCGGTAAGTCTACGCTGGCGAAGGCTATTTTTGGGCTATTGACGCCCCATCGCGGCAAGATCCTGTTTCGCCGAGAACCTATTGTCGGACTCAAGCCCAACCAGATTGTGGAGCGGGGGATGTGCTACGTGCCGCAGATCTCGAATGTGTTTCCATCGCTAAGCGTCGAAGAAAATCTAGACATGGGGGCATTTATTCGCGATACACCGCCTAAGGAGCTCAAGCAAAAGATTTTTGACATGTTTCCCGTGCTGGCAGAGCGACGTAAGCAACGAGCTGGCACATTGTCTGGTGGAGAACGCCAGCAGCTTGCCATGGGGCGGGCCCTGATGCTGGAACCACGCTTGATGCTGTTGGATGAACCCTCGGCGGCCCTGTCGCCGCAGTTGGTCACCACGATTTTCGATCGCATCCGACAGATTAATCAAGGCGGAACGGCGATCGTGCTAGTGGAACAAAATGCCCGCCGGGCGCTGGAAATGTCCCATCGCGGCTATGTTCTAGATACAGGGCGCGATCGCGTGGAGGGGCCCGGTTCACAATTGCTCAACGATCCAACCGTGGGCGAGCTATACCTAGGCGTTAGCCGATCGCGATCATAACGGAGAGCAATCATAACTAGGGGAATTCCTAGGGGGAGCCCCATAGAGATTAACTGATAAAACGGATCCAATACCCCCTAGAATGTTGATTGTCGGTTTACGCAGTTAAAGGTGCAGCCCTTTCGTGAAGCTATTTGTTTTCCATACGCCTGAACAAACGCCCACCGATACTCGTCCAGATTGTGCGATCGCCATTGATGTGCTGCGAGCCACAACGACGGTAGCCACAGCTCTAGAAGCCGGTGCCGAGGCTGTGCAAGCCTTCAGCAGTATTGAGCAACTCATGCAGGCGAGCGAGGCCTGGCCGGTTGAAAAACGGTTGCGGGCAGGAGAACGGGGTGGTGCGAAGGTGCAGGGCTGCGACCTTGGCAACTCTCCGCTAGATTGCACCGTGGATCGAGTCATAGGGCGACGATTGTTTCTCAGCACCACCAACGGCACGCGCTGCCTAGAACGGATTCAATCCGCCCAGACGGTGCTGACCGCCGCCTTGGTCAACCGGGCAACCGTGTCTCGCTATCTACACCGCCATCAGCCAGAAACCGTTTGGCTCGTAGGTTCTGGCTGGGAGGGCAGCTATTCCCTCGAAGATACGGTCTGTGCTGGGGCAGTGCTGCACCACCTGCGCCAGTTAATGAACACCGAGCATGTGATCACAGGCAATGACGAAGCGATCGCTTCCCTGGCTCTCTATGAGCAATGGCAGAGTCGCCTCCTGGATCTGCTCTCAGCCGCCAGTCATGGCCACCGGCTGCTGCGCCTAGATGGCATGGAAGACCTTAAGTATTGCGCCCAACTCGATACCCTGGATGTGTTGCCGATTCAAACTGAGCCAGGCCTCTTAGTAAAGCAGGTTTAGGAGCTTGATGGGTGCTGTTAGGCGAAGCCGTAACGCACCGTCTCGCAAGGGCTTGATGGGTTACGCTGTCGCTCACCCACCCTACGGTAGCTAGGCTGTAGAGTGCTGTTAGGCCAAGCCGTAACGCACCATCTCATAGAACCGCCCCATACAACATGGATACATCATGCGGCCCGTGGAAACAGCTCACACCCTGGGTTTGTTTCATGCAGGCCATCACCAGTCCGTCACCGTTTTGGTGAGGATTGAAAACATTGCACAACCCCCTGGGCGATGCGCTGGGCAGCACCAGGCGTTCCCATGCGGCGCTTACCATTTTCGCTAATTAACTGGAGGCGATCGGGGTCGTTGAGGAGCTGATCGATCACCGTCAGCGCCTGCTGAGGTTCTTTGAGCAGAATGGCGGAGGGGCCGAGAAGACGGGTCTGGGCTTCGGCGAAGGCAGGGGTAAACTGGGGCCCTTTGCCCGCTAGGGTGAGAGCTGGTTTACCCAAACCAATAAACTGTTCCGTGGCGGTGCCGGCCATGGCGATCGCTAGATCCCCTGCATGGAGGCAGTCGGCAAAGCCACTCTGGGTGAGAATCAGCCGAGCTTTGCGCTGGGTATAGAGCCGATAGGTAGCAGGGTGAGACTGGAGTCGCCAACCCTGGGCGATCAGCGTTTTTTGCAGCTCATCTAAGTCAAGGCCAGGAGCGATCGCTCCCAAAAACAACAGCGATCGCTGCCAAAGTCGGGTGGTGAGCACCTGCACCATCTCGGCGATCCTTTGCCAGTTCTCATAGACCTCCGGTATGCGTGAACCGGGTAATAGGGTGATCGTTAGGGTGCGATCGCTCTCTGCGGTAGAGATCGGCAGGGTTGATGTAGCATCCAGACCATCCATCATAGGATTGCCCAAATCGAAGGCTGGAATGTCCCACTGCTGGAGCACCTGGGTGGTGATGCGATCGCGGGGGAAAACACCCCGACACCGGCGATGCTTCATCATCCAGCGTTCCCAGGGTAGATAGACGGAGCCAAAACAGCCCTCCAAGGATGCAAACCACGATGAGCGGGGCAGCCGTCCAGCTTCATCCTGGAGGTAATACTCCGATTTGGCTGTGCCCACAAAGACATAGGGTGCGCCACTAAGCCAGGCAAACAGCAGCGGCACAATATCGCCCACGGCTAGAATAACACCGCCTTTTTTCGCCCATTGCCGGGCCACCTGCAGTTGCTCCCAGGTGAGCTTCAGGAGCCCTCCTCGCACATCTCGGGCCAACTGCCGCCGATCCATATAGATGAAGCCGCCGGAGGGCATTTGCTTCGCAGGCCCCACCAAAGGGATATTGTGCTGGCGATAGACATGTCCCACGCCAACAATCGGCAGGGCCGCCACCTGGGGAGCGGCGGGGTGCTGCTGGAGAGATTGGAGAATTCGTAGGGCGATCGCATCTTCGCCATGGCCATTACTCAGGCATAGTATCTTTAGCTGACTCATGATCGCCCTATCGCACCTACGTCCTAGAGCTTACCGGATTTGGTTGACCCAGGAAAAGCTATTGAATAGGTGGACTCCATGAAATGAAGCTACGTTGCCGGGTTTCGACTCCGCTCAACCCTCTTCTCATCAGAAATGAAGCTGCGTTGCCGGGTTTCGGCTCCGCTCAACCCTCTTCTTAGAAGGATTGGAGGCTTGTGCCGGGTTTCGACTCCGCTCAACCCTCTTCT
>RECH01000217.1 GCA_007694125.1 Leptolyngbya sp. DLM2.Bin15 | reverse complement strand
ATTGTTTGAGTCGTTCAGAGCTTAGCCCCCTGTCCAGTTTGAGGGGGCCACTTCAGGGATCTAGACCAGGAGCTTTTACCGGGTCACCACCCATACCAGTGCTAATCACGTACTGACTAGCATCTCGAACAAATAGGGCGGAGACAGAACGAGCCTTAGTCGATTCATCCCTGACGTAGATCAGCAGGTGGGAGGGGGTGTCAGTGGCTTGGGCATTCTGGTGCTGGCTTAACAACCGCTGAGCCTCAGTCAGCAAAGGTTGGACATCCCCCACTCGCTGCTGCACCCAGTTCTGTAGGCGTTCCCTCAGGTCGGCATCAGGCGTCAAGTCACGTAGGCTCAGCAGTCCCACAAATTGATGGATGGCCTCAAAGGGGCGATTACCCCGCGTCACATCTTGAAGGTTCGTCAGTTTGCCTTTTAGGCTATCGGGCATCTCCCACCCCTGGGGACAACAGAGGCGATAGGCCAGCTTAATGGCATCGGTCAAGGTCTCTGAACCCTCAGTGAGCAAGGCTAATAGACCCAGACACTCCAACTCACGGCGCACCGCCAACAATCGCCGACCAGGCACCATAAACCCAATTTTGGCGGCAGGCTGATCCTTTTCACGGGCAACCACCATACCCACCACCGCTCCAGCCGTCTCATCCCATACAGGGGTGCCGCTAAACCCAGGTAAGATAGCGATTCCCTCTGCCTTGATGTCTTCCATCTGCACCAGGCCATTGGGTAATTTCTCTAACAACTGGCCGTAGGAGCTGATGCCTTTAGCATGGCCCTTGGGAAACCCCAGCACTTGGTAGGGATTACGGAATTGATGACTAACCACGATTTGGGCTGGACAGACCACCGCCGGGAGTGGCTCTAACACTCGCAACCCAGCAATGTCTTCATCGGGCGTATCCTCACCCTTGTCGTAGCGATAGAGCAGCACTTCGGCGGTGAGTTTCTGGCTCAAAGAGGCGTAGGGAAAGTTGATCTGGACTGTTCGCCCTAGCGGGTTCTCCTCAGGCTTGAGTGCCAAAGCGTCACGAATGACATGGGCACAGGTCAATAGATAGCCCCCTTCAACCCAGAAGCCAGCCCCAACCACGGCATCGCCCCTATAGATGCGGGCGATTGCCGTCTTACCTGGTATATGAGGTATGACGCTGAAGTTAGCCATACCCGTTACTCAGCTTTTTTGCCTGTCCACTTGAGAGTAACTTCAAAATTTACACCGCCACCTACCGTAGAAATGATAACGCCAGACTCGACGCTCAGATCCAGCCCAAACTTGACTTCCACCTCATCGGCAGTTCCCGCCTTCAAGCTCGACATCACTGAGGTGGCAATGGAGGCTGCCTTACTCAGGGCAGATTTGATGCTCTGCTCGCTTTTATAGAGGGTTTCATCCCAGGCTGAGACCTCTTCTACAGCACTGCTATCCAGGGGCTTAGGCACCTCCACTCGGACAGCAGTACCATCCTCCAACAGAAACTCAGCGAATACCCTGTCTTTGCTCATATAGGTCTGCCTATTGACATGGTTGCAATATTGCTACTTTTACAGCACTCCAAGCCCAAAAGGGAGAATTCCGAGAAACTATGATTCGTCTTTCACGAAAAAAGAATCTGTAGCTCCTAGAAGGTTAAGCCGCAGGCTGATGACAACCCCAAGTCAGACCGAAGGCTTGACCCACCCGCCCAAAGCCCCCGACAGTCACAGCTAGGTCAGTCCAACCTTGGCGCTGAAGTCATGACCATCGACTAGAGCTAGGACAATGAAGACTGGAAGCGGAACAAGCCATGGCAGCAGCGTAGCAACCCGATGGAACAATGAGCTACCGCCTCCAGTGGCCGCACCCCATACTCAGGAGCCCAGCCAAAAGTCTGAGATGTTAAGCCAAAACCCCCGTTTCAGCCCTCGCTGTCTCACATCCGGCTCAGTCTCACCTAAGATTGGCACATCACACCGTCACAATCACGCTAGTCCATTTTAGTCCAGTCTTAGTCTCAAGCTTTTTACTAAACCACAAACCTCTTATCCATCAATCCTTTCAAGACCTTGAATAGTTGCGGTCATCGCAACTATTCAAGCGGGACTAACGAGTTTTCAAGGGGTTCAGCGATTCTTAGGACTAGACTCAACCCGTCTTAAAACAGGCCACTGGCACACTCTCTAGACTTACACTACGGCTTACACAAACAAACTAGAGGAGACCCCGTGTCCCCCCATGTCCTTATGTGTCTGCTTTCTCAGGGGCAGGGGAATCGCGCTCCTGGTCGGGCGCAGCGGAAACGGCTTCTTCTGGAGGGGCCAATGAAGCGTCTGGTTCTTGAGGTACAGAGGAAGGGGTGGTGGTGCCCCTAGTCCGTTCTGCCAGCATCCACCGTATGGGTATGCCTAAAATCTCTTCTTCGCTGAGGACTTCTTGAGGATCTAAAAAGCGCTGGAAGAGAGGAACCGCAATCAGGGTCGGGGCATCTGAGGTCGGCAAGGGGCAGCGTTTTTTCGTAGTGCGGATCTTGACGCCAATTCGTCCGGTCAACACTTGGCAACAGGGGAAGCTACGGATGTAGGGTCTAAAGCCTTCCTGCTTGAGCAGTTCTACCGCTTCGGCTTCGCTGAGTCCTCGCAGGACGAGCTGGCCACCTGCTTCGGGGAAGAAATCTTTGGGCAGGGTGTAGATAAGATTGAGCATGGTGGAATTGAGGGGTTCAGGGTGGATCTAGCTTACCTAGGGCTGGAATTCCACAGGGTAGCAGGTCGTGGGGCCTCCAGTTGAGAGAGGCCGACCACAAACTACGCTCGACGATTGCTGGCCCCCCATCTCTATGACGCCGGGGTGCCCCTACGGCAGATTATGGCGATTACAGGCCATGCCAGTTTGGCGTCGCTGACCAGTTATCTCAACCTGGAGCAGCGGGCGGCGGGGGATGCCCTGCTGGGGTTCTTTGGGGGCTAATTAAGCCATGACTTGCGCTTCGATCTTCTCCCAGCAGTCCTTGGTTGCTTTGCCGTAGCCCAAGGCGAGGTGAGCAAGCTGATGGCTGGAGACTTCAAGGTGAATGGCCAACTGTTTAAACAGTCCTTTGATATCGTCTTCATCATCGTAGGTATCCATAATGCCTTCTGCATAACCCCTCAGATACGCTTCCATGATCGATTGGATGGAACCATAGGATTTGTTCTTGAAGTCTTCAACTCCTTGTGAGTAGCCCAACTGAAACGCCTGATCCTCCTCCTGAAGGCGCTCCATACGCAGTCGTTGAATCATTGCATCAGTACTAATGAATCCTTCGGCAACTTGCTTAGCCTGGTCTAGCTCGGCTTTGACGCACTTCAGCGCAGCCTGACTGACGTTGATGTGGTCTTTGTACTCAAGAAACAGCTCTTCCATGTCTACCGGGACGTGAATGTTGATCCTGCTCATATATGTATACTCAATTAAAAACTATACGCATATCAAAACACATACACATACTTTTTGCAAGTGTATGTGTATATATGTCTGTGGCTCGAAGAAGACGATCCAAGACATGGGGGCTGGTCATCTATGGCGGCGTTGCAGCGGTATCTGGAGGTGTCGGAGGAGGAGAAGGTGTCTGCGATTGGGCGGTTGTAGGGGTTGAGCCAATCCGTAAATTGGCTCAATAGAGCCTCAAGAAAATCGCTGAATCGATTGTCTGGTCAGGGTTTTGGCTATTGAGCTAAGTAGCTCAAGGTGGCTCAATGGGGCTTGTATTGAGCTAGGTGGATCAATAGCCATCCGGGGGGTGGAGCAGCCGTCGTGGCCGTCCTGGAGGTTGGGTCGTGCTGGGGATGGCTCTATCGCTTCTTCCGGCATAATAAGGAACCTAGTCAATCGGTCATTAACCAGATATTCATGGCCATTAAAAAATCCGACCTTTACTCATCCCTGTGGGCGAGTTGTGACGAACTGCGCGGGGGCATGGATGCCAGCCAGTACAAGGACTACGTGCTGA
>RECH01000022.1 GCA_007694125.1 Leptolyngbya sp. DLM2.Bin15 | reverse complement strand
ACATCGGGCACTAAATTGACCATCAACTGCAAGAGCTGAAACACCGTGCCGGTGGCCCAAGCCTGGGGGGAACAGGCAACGGGATAGCGCACCGGACTGCTCTGGGGCGTGCGCTGAAAGCCACAGAATAGCTCTGGCGGGCAAAGATAGGGCTGCTGGGCGGTCATGTCGAAGATGCCCTGGGCGATTTCTAGAGCTTGGTCAATGAAGCCTTGCGATCGCAACCCTGCAGCAATCATGCCGTTGTCGTGGGGCCAAACCGAGCCAATGTGATAGCCCATAGGGTTATAGGCGGGGGAACTGCTGCTGAGGGTGCGAATGCCCCAGCCGCTGAACATATCGGGAGCCTGAAGCCGTTCTGCTAAGCTGTGAGCTTTGTCGGGGGACAAAATGCCTAGCCCTAAGCAATGCCCTGGATTGGAGGTAATGCTGTCTACGGCCTGACCGTTGCCATCTAGAGCGAGGGCAAAGTAGCCCTGATCCGCCAGCCAAAAGTCTCGTTCAAATCGGGTTTTTAAGGCTTGGGCTTCGGCCTGCCAGCGCTGGCAGAGATCAGGACGCTGCTGTAATTGAGCGATCTGACTTAGCCGCACTTTAGCAGCGTAAACATAGCCCTGGACTTCGGCGAGGGCGATCGCACCTTCCGCAATTTTGCCCCTGGCATCCACGATACAGTCGCCGGAATCTTTCCAGCCTTGGTTACGCAAGCCCCCGGCAGAGGTGCATTCATAGGTGATGTAGCCGGTTTTTTGGCCGCGACGGTCGATCCAGTCCATGGCGGCTAGGGCGTTGTCCCAGAGCTGATCGAGCAAGGTGCGATCGCCCTTCCAGGCATAGTAATCGGCATAGAGCATCAGCCACAGTGGCGTCGCGTCCACCGTTCCGTAGTAAGGGGTATGGGGCACTTCTCCGGCGCGGGACATCTCCCCTAGGCGCAGTTCATGGAGAATCTTGCCGGGCTCTTCTTCTCGCCAGTCGTCAGTTGTTTGTCCCTGGTAGTCCGCCAACACCGTTAGGGTTTGCATGGCTAAATCAGGATTGAACACCAGGGTTTGCATGGCGGCAATGATTGAATCCCGGCCAAATAACGTGGAAAACCAGGGAATGCCCGCAGACAGCACCTTGCTCTCCCCAAAGGTTTGCCCCAGTAAATAGGTGTCCTGTTCGGCCCGCTCAATAATTTGGTTGAGGGTGCGGTTGTCCGTGCGAATGCAGGTGACGCCATCGCGCCACTGCTTTTCCTCCATCATTTCTGCGGCAGTTGCCTGGCTGAGGGTAGCCGGAATCCCCACGGTTGAGGTTGGCTGGTTGTCCAAAAAAGACTGAAGCCGATAACCTAAAACCTCAGTCTCGTGGGTGGGCAATCGCACCCGCCAAATAGCGGTGTAGCCTTTCACCTGGTCAGGCTGCCGTTGATAGAACTGAATCCGAGATTCCATCAGCAGGTGATCGACCCCCTGATACGCCAGGGTCAAGTCGCTAGTGTCCCTAGACCGGCGGCGGTCTTCAAAAATTGGGCGTTTCACCGGCTTCTCCGTCGAGGCGTCTGACAAGTAAACTTGTCGCAGCTTTTGCCCTGTTTTGGGCCGTACCCGACCCCGAATTTCAAACAGATCAGCAAAATCGGCGTCAAAACTGAGACTTAACTCAAACTCCACAGTTTGGGTACCGTAGTTGGTCAGGGTGAGTTCTTCAAACAGACCGCCCTGAAGCACTAAGTCTCGACGAATGCCAATGGTTTCCGCCGGAATCGGAGCCCGCTGACTGTCGCCCACAATGTAGGGATTGGCGCAGAGGGCAGACAGGGCAAAGCCCTGCTGGGCGGTGCTGCTGAGCAAAATCGGCGGATGGCCCTCAAACTGAAGCTCTAACCGACTGAGAAATCGCGTATCCCGACAAAATAAGCCCAAGCTCGTGTGGGTTTGCTCACCGTCAGCGCAGCCCACGATGTTACCCAGGGTGTCGGTGATTAAAAAGAGATCATTGTCTTTGAGGGTGAGGGTGGGCTGCTGTCGTTTGACGGTGGTGCAAGGCCATTCGGGAATCGGCACCTGCTGGGCCGGGGCAAAGGTTCGACCCTCTGACTCCACAATGTCAAGACCTGGGAACAAGGGGGTTATGGTGGGATCAGTAACCGGAGCGAACTCTTCTACCATCGGGGTTGGGGGTTGGGGGTTGGGGGTTGGATGTTGAGAGGGGCAGGGCAGCCTCTGGTTAAAGCGGCGGTTGTCGGCTGGGGGCCATGGCTGGGGTGGATAGCTGGGTAAGGGCAGCGGCGGCAGCAGCAGCGGAGTTGGACGCTAGAATCCTGTGGGGCGGGCGTTTTTTGTGGAGCAGATGTTCACAGAGTAAGCGACGATAAACGACTTCGTAGTCATCCACCATGCGCTTCATCCCAAAATTGACGCTGACGTGATCGCGGCAGGTTTGGCGATCAATCTGCGGGATTTGGGCCACTGCGGCCAGACAGTCTTCCAGGGTTTGGCAGAGAAATCCGGTTTGGCGATCAACGATGATTTCTGGGGCAGCGCCAATGGCCATGGCAATTACGGGGGTACCGCTGGCCATTGATTCAGTCATCACTAGCCCAAAAGGCTCTGGCCAGGTGATGGGGAACAGGGTTGCGCTAGCGTTCCCCATTAGCTGATTTTTCTGCCTATGGGTAACTTCTCCTAGAAACTGAATTTGCTGATCGTCAATGTGGGGAGCAATCTCTTGATCAAAGAAGTCTTGGTTTTCAAAATCAATTTTGCCCGCCATTTTGAGCGGCCAGCCGCCGCGTTTAGCAATTTTGATCGCAAGCTGAGGCCCTTTTTCCGGCGACATCCGCCCCAGAAATGCTAGGTAGGGGGGCTGACTTGGCTGGGGATAAAACTTGAAAGTTTCCGTTGCGATCGCATTGTAAACCGTCGCCACATAGTTCAACGCTAGATCGGGTCGCTGCTGGGAATTAGACACACTAATTAAATTTTGACCACGATATTGGCTAAACAGCCGCTCCGTCGCCGGAGTAAACGGCCCGTGCAGGGTATGCACCACCAGGGTCGAACAGCACTTCGCATAGGGCAAGGTAGCCTCACCAATGTGGGAATGAATCAGATCAAACCCAGCCGCCAGATTAAACACTCGATTTAACTGGGATTGCTCATATCCGGCATAAGCTGAGGGCAAAGCTCTCTGGGGTCGCAGCGCTTGCTCACAGCCCGGTTTTAGCAGCGCCCGAGTTTGGGAATCGCCTGTGGCAAACAGGGTGACTTGATGGCCTCGATGGACTAATTCTTCGGTGAGTAAACTAACAATCAGCTCCGTGCCGCCATAGGCAGGCGGGGGAACTTGTTCCCATAGGGGCGCAATTTGGGCAATTCGCATTTGAGACCTCTAAAGTATTCTCTAGCTAACCCGGAGTGATTCACAGCTAACTCGCTCTGATTGCTTCAATCCATAATCTGAAAATTAGTGCCTTAGTTCGCCGATTTTTGATTGATAATAAATTAATGCTCGGCTCGGCTACCTAGCGAAAGTACTCGACCAGGCGAGATCAGCGCAATCTTCTTCTACTGGCATGGTTTGACAGCAGTGACTATAGCGCCAGTACAGTTCCCCGTGATTGAGGTGTTGCATCAGAGTATTAGAAAAACAGGGGCAGAGGTGACGAGTAGTCATTGACTGCCCTGATCGCTGACTAAGTCCCCATCCGTCGGGAAATCGGTTGAAGTCGTCCAGCATAGTGCTCATAAGATAACTCTCCTGACTACAGATACAATAGGGCCTTTCCATCACCTGCTTTCTTCACCCATCATGAATGGGGAGGGTTTAAATTAAGGCATGAAATGATTGATCACTCTACGGAATCTCATACAACTTTCACCTGACAGCTTGAGATATAGTCAAACCTGGTGTATGGCAGGAAATCAGGCGGTGTCCTGCTGTTGGGTGAATTCGGTGTTGTCATCACCCCGAATACCGTCATCGATGA
>RECH01000023.1 GCA_007694125.1 Leptolyngbya sp. DLM2.Bin15 | reverse complement strand
GGTTGAGCAACGTAAAACCCAGTGCCAGCCTAAATTTCGTTGGGTTACGCTGACGCTAACCCAACCTACGTGAGAATCAAGATTGCAGGAGTTTTGTCCGTTAATCAGGATAGTCGATTGTTCGAGTCAGGGGTGCCGTCGAAGCAGCAAGCGTTCACGGTGAACCGGCTGTTTCACTAAAGTGGTACGTCTTGCGCAACCGCTGATGAACCGTTTGGTATAGCGATGGATCATCACCCTTCATGCCAACGAGGGTGTAGAGACGCACGGTGTTGCGCTCCCGCCCTTTGAGGGGATGATTGCCCACACATACTACATTCACCTCATCCTTCACCCATTGGTAGACAGAATCTGTGATTAAAATATCCGTCCAGAACTTACGGGTCATGCTTTCCACTCGGCTAGCAATATTGACCGTGTCACCAATCACCGCATATTCGCGACGGCGCAAGGAACCAATATCGCCAGCAACGACTTCACCAAAATTCAGTCCGATGCCATTAAATAAGATTGGTTTCCCCGCATCTTGCCACTTAGCCTGCAGATGAACCAATGCCTTCCGCATCTCTAACACAGCTCGCACAGCGTTGAGTGTATCTGTCTGTTCCCCTTGGGAGAGCGGCGATCCAAATTCTGCCATGATGGCGTCGCCAATAAACTTATCCACCGTGCCACCGGCATTGAGGATCACCTCCACCATCACATCTAGATATTCATTGAGCTGTTCTACCAGAGCTTCTGGGTCAGAGTTCATGGATAGGGTCGTAAATCCTCGAATATCACAGAATAAAATCGTAGCATTGAGTCGCTTACCCTTGAGTAAGGATTGATAGTCTTCAGAATAGTGGGTGAGGATTTCCTGCACGATGGGAGAGGCTACGTATCGTTCTAGCGTACGGCGTAATCGCTGTTGCTCAAGCTGGCTTTGAATGGAGTTGGCGACGATCGCCGTTGAACCACTGAGGGCGATCGCTCCTAGGGGAATCATAGTTGGTAAGATATACCTGCCCCAGGTAAAGCTAGCATAGCTAATGCTGGCCCAACCGAGTAAAAGCACTATCGTTCCGATCACCTGACGGGATGCCTTATGAACAGCCCACAATAGGACTCCACTACTGCCAATGATCACAAACACCAAGATAGCATTGGAGGCTGGATTGGGAAGCCAATGGGTCACGGCTTTTCCCTGTAAGTAGTTGGCGATCGCCGTAGCATGGAGTTCAACGCCGGGGGTTTGATCATCGAAGGGAGTGCGGATGATATCCTCTAAGCTGACGGCTGTCGCGCCAATTAAGACAATTTTGTCGTTAAACGTCCGTTGCCGTTGATGCCTAGTCCAAGTCACCGGATCTAAGATTTCCCAAAAGGGTACCTGACGGAACGTTACCCCGCCTGGGCCATAGTAGTAAAGTTCTGACCTTGCTAGCTTGGGCGTGAGTGTCGCTGTTCGATCGGCGGCTTGCAGACTCGCCTCTGCAAAACTTGGAATCTGCGGGATAGACGAGGAGATCACCTTGTCATAATAGCGACTGGGCTGGTCATAGATGCGGCCATCCACCCCTGGAACGACGTTAATATAGCCTTGATGATTGTCTTCGGAGCCCTTTAGAACGGGCAAGGCTAGGTGATGGGTCAGGTTCCCGTCATGAATATAGGCATCATAGAATCCTGCTAGCACAATGCGATCGCCATAGGTTTTCAGAGCCTGCTCTAGCTGCTGATCGTCTTCAATGCCATGGACACTAGGATTGAGCAATAATACATCCAGGGATACGGACTTGGCCCTAGCCTGCATGAGGCGGTCGAGGGCGATCGCATAGGCACGGCGCTGCCAGGGCCAGCTTTGGATAGGCTCTAAATCTGCATACTGCTCTGGTTTAGATGCATAAAACTCGCCCTGGATGAGAGAAGCTTGATCGATCGCTAGAATAATAATGTCGTCGGGCGGTGTCACAACTCCACGTAATCGATAAGATATAATTTGCGATCGCCTTTCAATGAGCTGGATTAAGGGATGGTTGGTAGCCGTTAGGGCAGTGCTGGCAAGGGTAATGAATCCAATCATCACATAGCTGACATAGACAAGACTTATCTTGCGGCTACCAGATGTGCTCTTGGACGATGGGTTTGGGTTAAATTTCAATAAAAAGCGGCGTAACATGGCCATGAAACCCTTATTGTAGTTTTTATCTTTATGAGTTTAGTTATGAGTTTAGTATGATGCAGCAGAAAGCTCAGTTGAGTGATAGCACTCTTAAATCCGGTTACCCATGCTCTTCATCCAAGGTTTGGGTCGTACCCAGATGTCTGTAGCCTCCTTGATAAGGTGCAGGCGGGGGATCGAAGGCAGGATCGCTCAGCCCTGACCATTCAACCGGACTTGATAAGTAGGTAAACTCAATGATAGTGCAGCTAAGTTGCCGGGTTTCGACGACGCTCAACCCTCTTCCCATAAGGGTGTGAGCATTGAGCGACGTCGAAATGCTTGCCAATAATGACCTCCGCCCACTGAGTAATCCGTCAAAGCTTTCCACGATGGTGCTTTATAGCTGCGCCTAACAGCAACCTACAACAAGGTTGATTGAGGTTCACCTGCTGTCTACCTTACGGGTTGGTGCAGGCGAGGAGCAGACGGTGGGAAGGCGCTGTTGATCAAGCTGATCAATCTAGGTTGGGGTGAACCCCTGTGGTTCCTGAGGAGGGCCGTGAACCTTTAGATGGATAGCGGTACTCAACAACGCCCGTTTTAAAGATGCCCTCTTTAAAAGAGACTTTGAGGAGGATGGGACAGGGTGATCCCACTGTCACTCTAACTCTAGAATGGCAGGCCAGGCCGAGGAGGCGCTATGGACTCTACCGGTGAATTGCCGCTGGGGTACGGCACACCTGGGAAGAGCTGGGTAAAGCTCTCACGAATTTGATCCATGCCTGGTAGTTCATTCAAGAAGGCATCGAATAATTCTCCCAGCAGAATCTGAATGAAGTCATTGGCAGTCATGCGCTCCACGGTGCCAAACTCTTCACCCTCTGTGGTTTGAATTTTTTCTCCTGCCGTCAGTGTGATGGATTCACGGTTGACATCTGATGTAACGTCTGGTGATGTAACCTCTGGTGATGTAACCTCTGGGCTTTCTAGAAGCGTGGCATCCGTAGTCGTATCGCTTGGGGGCGTTGTATCCGTAGCCGCATCGTCCGCCACCTGCTTGCTCAGCGTCACTTCACCTTCGAGTACCTGGATGGTCTCCCGGCCGGCCTCATCCACCGACAGTAGATAGGTCGTACCTCGTACTCCGGCTAGGGTAGAAGGTGTGCAGCCGTTGATCGAACCATTCACCAATAAGGTACCGCGCTGTAAATTGGCACATTGCCCAATGGTTAACACGGAGTTGCTAGCTAGACGAGCGACGGCCCCAGTGTTGAAGTTAATTTGGGCACGGGCGCTGCCGGTACGCACTCGCTGCCCTTGGCTAGCCGTATCGTTCACCCGAGCGATCGCCTCCTGGATATAGACCTGATCGCTGTCTAAAATTTCGGTTACCCGTCCAGAGGTGATCGACTGCGCTGTTGTGGGCGTACTGACCAGGGCCAGCCCAAAACATAGACATAGTCCCAACGAAAAACTCAAAACCGTTTGCCAGTGACGACCCATGAACCCCGTAAACCTTCGTAGCATTTCAAATCTCCTGATCATCAAGAACTCGTGGAGGGCTCAACTCTAGGGAACCCCCCTCAAGATTGTAATGGTGGATACTGTTTATTAATGATTCAACACCTAAAGATCTTGTCCTCAATTGTTAAGAAAAAGAGACAAGACATGATGATAGATTGCGTAGATTCACGTGATCACCTGATTGTAGCAAGCCGGTTTTCAGGATGGTTGCTGCTGAGTATGAAGTTTCTGTTATCCCCCAACTTGAGGAAGGCCTCGGGGAGCATCCCAGTTTCGCAAGTTGACCCACCCTTCGGGAAGCGCAAGCTCTA
>RECH01000172.1 GCA_007694125.1 Leptolyngbya sp. DLM2.Bin15 | reverse complement strand
CAACTGCATCCCTAGCTGCCACGATTCATAGACGGAGCAACGTTGAACCTAGAGGTTGGGCTAGACAAACCTCAAAGACCCTCACCCCAAACCTCTTCCCCAGGTTTCCATTTTTGTAACCTAGCCCCATCTCTTCAGCAAACCAGCCAGAATAGCTGTAGCTATTAACACCGATGGTTTACAAGCAGAGGATGAGAGTCATGGTTCATTCAATTCAGCGGAAAGGGCGATCGCTTCTAGGTCTTATGCTAGCCAGCGGTACCCTCATGGTTAGTTGTGCGGCAGCGCCCTCCAACGATAGCCGGATGGCTGAGTCTGCAGCGCCTGCTAGTGAAGATATGGTGGCTCCTAGCAGCCCCGAGGCGATCGCTCCTGGTGCGGATAACCAAGCCGGTGCCCCGTCCCTCGCTGCTGTGACCACCGTGCCGCGATCGCAGCCCCAATTGATCAAGCAAGCGGAACTGATTATCCAAGTCGAGTCCATTGATGATAGTCTCGCGGCCGTCACCGCCATTGCCCGCCAATACCAAGGCGACCTCCTTTCCCTAAACGCCACGCGCCCTCGGGATGAGCACCAGCCCCGCTCTGCTTACCTAGAACTGCGGGTGCCCCAAGCCCAACTGGATGGAGCGATCGCCGCCCTGTCTGAGCTGGGTGATATTCAGCAGCAAAGCCTCTCTGCCCAAGATGTGTCGGCGCAACTGGTTGATTACGACGCTCGCTTGCGGAACCTGCGCAAGTCTGAAGAACTCGTCCTTGGCATCATGGAGCGATCGGGTGAGATGAACGAGGTGCTGGCCGTCGCTCGCGAACTGGATACCATTCGCGCCTCCATCGAACAAATCGACGCCCAGCTCAGCGCCCTGCGCAACCAGGTCAGCTATTCCACCCTTCGCCTCACCTTGCAAACCGAAGGCGCGATCGCTTCGGGCGATCCATCTGCAGGTACGCAAATCAGCCGCACCTGGCAACAGGCCAAAGTTGCGGTCGGTGATCTGACCGTAAACCTCATCCAAGTGATCATCTGGCTGTTGGTGTTTAGTCCCTACTGGCTATCGGGGGTGGGGATTATCTTCGCTGGCAAATATTTCCTCAGTAAATCCCTCAGGGATCATCGCACGGCTCCGGTCGTGCCGCCCACCCAGGAGTAGGCTCCGTATGTAGATCCTCGATCCTTCTATGACGATCCTTGAAAACGATCCCTGAAAGAGCGCCTGCTTGACGGTAACCGCTAGGATAAAGACAGTCCTGCTGATACCACCCAGCCCATGCCAGACTGTCCCCACTGCCATCAGTCCGTCCCCGAGGAGGCGATCGCTTGCCCCTTCTGCCGTGCTCCCCTCAAGGCCTTTGGTCATCCTGGTATTCCGCTGTACCAATCCCCTAGCGGCTCTCTTTGCACCACCTGCCTCTACCACGCCGACGATACCTGCACCTTCCCCCAGCGCCCCTATGCTGAAAGCTGCACTCTCTATACCTCTCCGGAGCAAACTCCAGAGGCGATCGCCTACCGGCCTAGCTGGGGCAATCGTTTACGGGGTTGGGTCGGTCAACGGGGTGGTTGGCTGTTGCTGGGGGCGATCGCGGCCATGAGCCTTATCCTGGCCTTGGGTAACCGATAATTCGCTACAATCGTCTCGCTAACTTCGTGGCCTGTAACCCATGACCGAGACGACGCTGCCAGTCTTCATTCACCAGATGCTCCAGCCTGGATTTTATCCCCATCCCGTGCAGGAACCCATCCAGCTCATTCAGACCCATGTGTCCTATGTGCTGCTGACCGGAGACTATGCCTACAAGGTGAAAAAGCCGGTGGACTTTGGGTTTCTCAACTATGCCACCCTGGACAAGCGTCGTCACTTTTGCCAAGAAGAACTGCGGCTGAATCAACGCACCGCCGCTGAGCTTTACCTGGCGGTGCTGCCGATTGTCCAAGCGGGCGATCGCTGCCAGCTTGCCAGTCAGCCCAACCCGCCCGCCGAGTCCATCATCGACTATGCCGTACAAATGCGGCAGTTTCCCCAAGACGCTCTGCTCACCGCCTGCTTTGATCGGGGCGAACTTACCGAGAGCCGGCTGCAAGACCTGGCCAAGGCGATCGCTGCCTTCCACCAAACCACCGTCACCAGCGACTACATTCGCAGCTTTGGGGAAATTGCCAGCATCCGCCAATCCATCGACGAAAACTACGACCAAACCGAACAGTACATCGGTGGCCCCCAAACCCAGCAGCAGTTTGACGAAACCCGCCACTACACCGATCGCTTCTTTGCAGAACGGCAAGCTTTGTTTCAAGAGCGGATGGCGGGCGATCGCATCCGAGAATGCCACGGCGACCTGCACCTACGGAATATTTGCGACTGGCAGGGACGGCTTTGGCTGTTCGACTGCATTGAATTCAACGAACCTTTCCGCTTTGTTGATGTCATGTTCGACATTGCCTACATTGTCATGGACTTACTGGCCCGAGAGCGCCCCGACCTCAGCACCTGGTTCTTAAATGCCTACGCAGAAGCTTCTGGTGATTGGGACGGCCTGCAAATTCTCCCTCTCTACGTCAGCCGCCAGTCCTATGTCCGCGCTAAGGTCACCTCCTTCCTGCTCAACGATCCGGGCATCCCAGATAAAGACAAGCAATCTATTTCCGAGACAGCCGCGCTCTACTATCGCCTAGCCTGGCAGCTCAGCCAACCCCGCACTGGCCAGGTGATCATCATGTCTGGGCTATCGGGATCGGGAAAAACCACCCTCGGACGAGCGATCGCCACCGCACTGGAGGGTATTCACATCCGTTCCGATGCCGTGCGCAAACATCTCGGCGGCGTGCCCCTCTACGAACGCGGCAGCGACGACCTCTACAGCCCGGCCATGACCGCCCAAACCTACGATCGCCTCCTGTCCCTGGGCATTAAGCTGGCCCAGGATGGCTACACCGTGATTCTAGATGCCAAATACGATCGCCAAGCGTATCGACAGGCAGCGATCGCCCAGGCCCAAGCCGCCCAACTGCCTCTGCATATCGTCCACTGCAACGCTCCCCTAGATCTGCTGGCAGCTCGCCTTCAAACTCGCACCGGCGACATTGCTGATGCCAATGTTGACATCTTGCGCCAGCAAACCTTCCAGTCCTTCGACGATGAGGAACAGCCCTACGTGCTCTCCCTCGATGCGGCCCAAGCTCCCGCCGACCTGCTTCAGCAAGCCCTTGCTACACTAAAGACAACCGATCACTAGCAACAGCATGACCAGAATCGCTGTTAATACAGGCATCAAATTTGCAATTGTATTTATTCTGGGGTTTGGGGTATTAGGCTACGATCCGATTTTGACCTTGCTTTTGGGGGCAATTGGTGGAGCGGCTGGGGGGCTGACTGGTGCTTGGTGGCAGACCAAAGATACCCAACTACCTCCTCCGGATAGCGATCACCTGTCCCCCCTTGCCCGGGCCCAGAAACGCCTATCCCAGTGGCGCAAAGAGCGCCGTCGCAGTAACAAGCAGTCGCGCTATCAGCGGACTCCTCGCAAGAAACAGGCGGCCCCGAGATCAAAATATCCTAAACCAGGCTCTCGGTGAAAAAATGACCGTTCAAACGTGGGGATTGTAGTTTAGCAAACAAATGCTTGTGGCTCTAGGGAGAGAGTATAGTAAGCTTACGGCATGGTTATGCCCCTAGGGGTCATCGTATCGGCTCTGGCGGTGAGGCGCAGGGTGCTTGTAGGCTTGTAGCAATCGCCGGTCATGTATCTCAGAGCTGGTTGGACTTAGCAGAAAAGTCCAGACCTTGTCCCATCAAGCCCTGACTAGTATTAGCAACGTTTCGGAGGTTCTGAGTGTCGCAACCAGAGGTATCTCGCCCTCATGGTTTTTGGTCTGTGGATGACCAGTCGCGCTATCAGTGGAGCCGTGTGGCTAGCCAAGCCTTGCTGCAGCTTTCTAGCGCTGGAGTGGATCAACAGACCCTTGTGCATGAAATTGCCCAGGTTTGTTCCCTCAATGATGAACAGCTTTCGCGCATCTATCACCTAGAGCAGGCCCTAGACCAAGCGCTCTTGTACCTCGATGAGCTGCGCTTGAAAGTACGAGACCAGGGCATTTTAGAAACCCAGTTGGCGACCACTGAGGCCTATGCCAGTATCCAACGGCGGGCGATCGCCCAGTTGAAGATGCAGATCGAACGCCAACAGCAGGCCATCGAGATGTATCGGGCCGGTATGGGCGATCGCGATCAATTTTTCCTCCAGCTTTTAGAACGCATCAATACCCTCGCCGATGATCACTACACGGTTCTTGAAGGTCTCCACGATCGCCTTGAGACCGATCGGGATGAAACCCGCATCCACTACCAGCGCCTCGATACTACGATTAAGGATCTGCAAACAGCCCTAGAAGCTCGCCAGCGGCAAATCCTCGACCTCGAAGCTGAAGCCCTGACTGCCCATTCCCGCGTGGTGGAATTGGAGATGGAAATCAGCGCCTGCCATCAACGCATTCGAGAACTGTATCTGCGTCTAGAAGAGCGATCGCTGCAAACCGAGGCGGATCCTACTCCCTCCCAAGCTGCCTCCGGCTCTGATGCCGCTGCCGAACATTGGCTGGGTGATCCAGATCCGGCCCCGGCCGATGACCACGGGCAAACGCCGATTCAAAAACTGGCTCGTGCGAAGCTACAGCGCCAAAGCCTGGAACAGCACATGGAGCAGCAAGCCCGCCAAATTGCCAAACTCCAGCAGCAGTGTCAGGAGCTGGAAAGTGAGCGCGATCGCCAACATGCTTGCCTGACGGAGCGCGATCGCCAAAATGCTGAAATGCAAGAGCAGATTTTGAAACAGGCTAAGCAGGCCAGCGAGTATGAAGCTGCGGTTCAGCACTGGAAAGATCGCTACACGGTCAGTCAGCGTCAGATGCGCCAACTGCGGGATGCCCTGCAGCAGGCCCTACCCAACGGCGATACGCCCAACCCCGATATCATTCCGGCTCTGGCAGATTTGCTCGACGCTATGCAAACCCTCCCCCCCAGCGATGGCGATCCGTCTGACGATGCCACTCTCAGTTCTCACTTTGGCACCCTAGCAGTTCCCGATTTCTTAATTCGGCGGCGACTGCGGCGGCCCAGTTCCCGTCCCCCAGCCCCCCCAGCCTCCTCTAGTGATCCATCCAGCGATCCCTCCACCGCATCGCCCTCCGATGAGGCTGATGCAGCAGACCCCAGTTAACAGCTTCTCGTCAAGCACCATAAATTCTTTCGGGAAGAATCTTTATGGACTTGCTAACTTATGTCATTCTGGAGTATGCCAACCGAGGACAAAGGGCGAGAGGATAGGGAACGCACAAGTACTCGCTTGCCTTCCAGTCACCCGAGGGGGCGATCGCCAGCCCAGCGTCACGCGCTACGGCAGAAGGCATAGACTGTTTGCTTAGAAGTAGGATGGACAGATGGACGATAAGTTGATGTTGATGATTCCGGGGCCCACACCCGTTCCGGAACAAGTTTTGCAAGCCCTGGGTAAACATCCTATTGGTCATCGCAGCGGCGACTTTTCCGCCATTATGGCGGAGGTGACGGAGGGATTGAAGTGGCTACACCAAACCCAAAATGATGTGTTGGTGCTCACGGCCAGCGGTACTGGAGCCATGGAAGCCGGTATTATTAACGTCCTCAGCCCCGGCGATCGCGTTTTGGCGGGCTGCAATGGGAAATTTGGCGATCGCTGGGCCGAAGTATGCGAAGCCTATGGTCTCAACGTCGAGCGGGTGTCTGCGGAATGGGGCAAGCCTCTGGATCCAGACCAGTTCCGCACCCTGCTAGAAGCGGATACTGAGAAAACGATTAAGGCCGTCATTCTCACCCACAGCGAAACCTCCACCGGTGTGCTGAATGACCTGGAAGCCATTAACCAAGCTGTGAAAGCCCACGGTGAAGCGCTGATTATCGTTGATGCCGTCACCAGCCTCGGGGCCTGCTCTTTGCCCATCGATGAATGGGGCTTGGACATCGTTGGCTCCGGTTCCCAAAAAGGCTACATGATTCCCCCAGGGCTCAGCTTTGTGGCCGTTAGCCCCAAGGCTTGGGCTGCCTACGAAACCGCCAAGCTCCCCCGCTACTACTTAGATCTTGGCAAATATCGTAAATCGGCGGTGAAAAACACCAATCCCTTCACCCCCGCCATCAACCTGATTGTGGCCCTGCAGGCTGCCCTGCGGATGATGAAAGCCGAAGGATTGGAGACCATCTTTGCCCGCCACGCCCGTCAGCGCGCCGCCACCCGTGCTGCGATCGCTGCCCTCAACCTGCCCCTCTTTGCCCCAGATTCCCACGCCAGCCCGGCGGTTACGGCCGTGATGCCCAGCGGTGTGGATGCCGAACAGCTTCGCTCGATCGTGCGCAAGCAGTTTGACATTGCTCTGGCTGGTGGTCAGGATCATCTCAAAGGCAAGATCTTCCGCATTGGTCACCTCGGCTTTGTCAGCGATCGCGATATTTTGACCGTGATCGCTGCCATCGAAGCGGCCCTGCAAGCCCTCCATGCCGAGGGTTTCACCCCCGGTGCAGGGGTCAGCGCTGCGGCTAAGGTGCTGAATGGCTAGATCCTGTGAGGCAGGATAGATAGTCCTAGGAGCGATCGCCTCTGGATCATCTTCGGTAAGCTTGACTCGCCGAAGGATACTACAGCGATCGCCCCAGCCAGCTCACGCACCCAGCCCCGTTTGGGCTGAGCTAGTTGAATCCCCGATCTCATCCATAATTTCATCCATCAGACCTTGCCCGAGGCTGCCCCAGCTTAGCCGCCAGTTCCGTTTTAATCCGGTTGAGAATCGACGTTTCATCCAGGGTTTCCAAAATATCCTGCACCACCGCCTTGGGGCCCGTTTCGCTCCAGGTTGCCCCATTGGCTAAATACACCTTCGCTACTTGACCAATACTGTAGGACGCGACTCCGGCCACGCTACCTTGGGCGATCGCCACGGGAATATAGGGCCCTAGAGACAGCCCGGCGGTGGCTGGAGCGGCGAGACCGAGGAGCCCCTTGAGGGAACTGAGTCCTAGGGTGGCCAAAAGCTCACTGAGGGGAATTCCGCCCATGCCTAGGGCAATGGTTTTCAAGAGATTCAGGGCTCCATGCTCCGTCATGGGAATGCCGTAGAGCTTGGAGAGCACCAAGATCATCATCAAATCCACCGCTGCTCCCCCCAAGAGATCCAGCGCGGTGACCGGATTGAGGGCGATCGCCATGGCCTTGGCAATCGACGCACTCCAGATCATATCTTCCGCACTGCGATCGCGGATCTCTAGCTTGCGACGCACGAGTTGGTCATTGAGCGTATCGGCATAGAGCAGCGTATTCAGGGCCACCAGCGATCGCCCCTCTCGATGCAGCAGGTTGAGAATCGTCAGCTTCAGGTCATCTACCTGCGGTGTGCCCTGGGTTTGATGCATGGCTAAACTGCCATCTGCCCGCCGCGTTGCTTGGGTCACTACCGGAGCCGCCGACGCCATGACAATTTCGTCGGGTGATAGCAAGTCCCGCACGCGGCGATCGCGAATTGTTTCATAAATAGCTTGGCGATCGCCCGGTGGATAGTGATCGACTTTGTTGAACACCAACAGCATCGGCTTACTGGCCTGCCGCAACTGCGAGAGCGCCTGATATTCCACCTGGGTGATATCTCCCGCCACCACAAACAGAATCAGATCCGCCTGTTGGGCAATCTGCCGCGCCAAGATCTCCCGCGCCTCACCGCCCACTTCATCTAAACCTGGCGTATCCAGCAGCTCAATCCGGGAACCGCCGATCCCCGGTAGGGAAACCGTCCAAAGATCCTGAGCACAGCCGGCGATCGCCTCCTGAGACACCTGCCAAGCCGCTCCCTGCACTGTCTTCGTCACCCCATGCACGGCACCCGTGGCAAACACCTCCTGCCCCAGCAGCGCATTCAGCAGCGACGACTTCCCCCGCCCCACCATGCCAAACACAGCAATATGCACCACCTGCTGCTCCAGCTTGGTCTGCATGGCCGTGAGTTGTTCAATCTCGTGGCTCAACCCCGCCTGCTCTCGGGGCGTCAAGTCAAGCTGTTGCACGAGCTGTCGTAGCGTATCTTGGGCGAGCTGGTAGCTGAGGTCATGCTGGAGAGACTGCACATCGTCAATGACCGCATCCAAATCACGCAGATCATCTGCCGAATCTCCAGATGCTGCCCAGTGTTGCGATGAATCGATCAACGGTTCTCAACTCCTCAAGCGATCGCCTTGGTTTACCCTGGAAGCAGCCAGCACAGGTCTTACAATCTTCTTACAATATAGTAGCGATCGCCCGACTAACTGCGATCCCAACTGCTCATTCCACGTTAAGAAACGATGCTGATCAAACGCCCCAATCTGGGATTTCTACCCACCGTTTTACCCCTGCTGCTCGCCTGCCTTCTGTGGCTGATGCCAGGCGCTGCTTGGGGGCAGGCTATCCCCGAAGAGCTCCCCAGCGCCGACCAAGATGCTGTTGAGCAGCTCCGCGATCAGGCCTTCACCGCCACCAATGCCGGCGACTTTGCCACCGCCGAAGCCTATTGGACAGATCTGCTAGAGCAACTGCCCGACAATCCTGCCCTATGGAGCAATCGCGGCAATGCTCGGGTGAGCCAAAATAAACTCGCAGAGGCGATCGCCGACTATAACCAGGCCATCCGCCTGGCCCCCAGCGCTCCGGATCCCTACCTGAATCGCGGTACGGCCCTAGAAGGGTTAGGCAAATTCCAAGAGGCGATCGCTGACTATAACCGCGTTTTAGAGCTCGAACCCAACGATCCCGCTGCTTACAACAATCGCGGTAATGCCCAAGCGGGTCTAGGCAACTGGCAAGAAGCGATCGCCGACTACAAAACTGCCGCCGACCTCGCCCCTGAATACGCGTTTGCCCAAGCTAACCATGCCCTCGCCCTGTACCAAGTAGGCGAAACCGAAGATGCCCTGCGGCAGATGCGCAATCTGGTACGCAAATATCCGCGCTTTGCCGATATGCGTGCTGCCCTCACCGCCGCCCTCTGGGTGACGGGGCAGCTAGGCGAAGCCGAGAGCAACTGGGTGGCCGCCATCGGTCTTGATCGTCGCTATAAAGATATTCAGTGGGTAGAAACCACTCGCCGCTGGCCGCCTACCATGGTGGACGCCCTCCGACGATTTATCACCCTGCAGTAAGCCATCGCGATCGCCTGTCATGATCATTCGCACCGCCACCCTCGACGATAGCTCTGACCTCGAAGCGATCTTCGTCCACGCCGTGACGACCTTGGCTCCCGAGTACTACACCCCCGAGCAAGTCCAAGCCTGGGCCACCACCCCCCAAGACAGCGATCGCTTTCAGCATTGGCTGCAAGACGGGAGAGTATGGGTCGCGCAGGAGGGCGATCGCCTTCTAGGGTTTGTGGGTCTCATGGATGATGGCTTGGTGAGTGCCCTCTTTGTCCATGGCGATTATGGACGGCAAGGGATTGGATCACGCCTGCTGTCTACGGCCATCACCTGGGCTCAACAGCAGCACCTCCTCAACCTGCGCGCCGAAGCTAGCGAACTGAGTCGCCCCCTGTTTGCCAAGTTCGGGTTTCACACCGATGCCACCGAAACCGTAACTCGCGGGGGTGTGGTTTTCCATCGTGCCCTCATGAGCTACACCATGCCCCCGGCTGAACTAGATGCAGCTAGCGTACCTGGAGATTAACCGCATCGGAAATCGTTGGAATTTCGGCATAGCGACCCAGGGCCGACTGCACCACCGAATAGCCAACCGCCGCAATCATGCCCAAGAACAGCACGTTGTTGACGGTTTCACCAATCAACCCGGTACTCAGACCATTGCCCAGCAGGCTGAGGATTAGGCTGCTGACGATGATGATGATATCAATCATGATCGCCTGCATGGTGTTGAAGCGAATGAAGTGGCTAATGGACGGGTTACGCACCACCAATAGCAGTAGGGCAAAGAAGATGATCAGCCCTGCAAAGGGAATGCTGCTATACAGTTGCCAGATCGGGTAAATGGGAATGAGCGCTACCTCCAGCACCGGAAACTGAGCAAAGATGAAGCGCCCTAGCATCAGCCCTTCAATCAACGGTAGGAGGTAGGGTAGGCAAGCAAAAATGCGATCGCTCACGGTGGTTGTTGAACTACGCCACGTCATGCGTTCAAGCTCCTCTAAAGCAAAGGTTTGTGAGGCGGCCGTACTGCCCTTCATGACATGCGTTACGGCACAGCGCCCTAGGCTTAATCTAACAGGTTTCTCCAAACGGCCGATGGGCGGATTCCCGAGAACCGTCTTGAAGGGCTGACACGAGGCAGGGGCGATCGCGGGTTATCACTGACGCATCTCAGCGACCTGGTTGGCTGACCATTGTTTTGTGGAGATTGGGTTCACGGGGCTCAACCCAGCACCAGCTCAGATTCCGTTGGGTTACGCTAACGCTGACCCAACCTACAAAAAAATCAGGATTGCCGGCTTGTGTCAGTCAATCGGCTCACTGGCTAATGAGCCAACTAATCAATATTGGCCACCCGGAAACCCATCTGGCATTCGTACTGGTTGGCAGGGCCACCCCCCTTCCCCAGCGACCGACCACACATCAATTGCCCATCGTGCCAGCGGGGTTGCCCGCTTTGGTCTGCCATCAAGCATCCTTGACACACATGCTGCGGCGAGAGTAATTGACGTTCGGTGAGAATGACTAACATCAGCCACCTCCATTCCCTATGTCGATAACGTGTTTTGAGCATGCCACGCGCAGTAGCATCTTCTTCTTATTGTATGGGAGGGGATCAAGGAACACTGGGCAATCCATACATATCCATACATTTGCGATAGGTTTGCAAGGAATTGAAGCCATCCGTCAAGGTCTTTCAGCATTCCATGGGAAGGCGATCGCTGTCGTAACCTAGATCACGATCAGGTCACGACTTAGAGATCGATCCTGCTGCCTAGAACCAATCCTCCTGACCAAAAATAGCCGCTGTGCCCTGAAAAAATGACGCTACAATGAAAGACTTGAGCGATCGCACCATGTCCCGCCAAGGTTGGGTGAGCCAGTCTAAACTTAGGGTTCTCCTACCTGGCATTGGCGATCGCCCCCTAGCTTAAAGGGCACCTTCCAGGCAAGATGCATCCCTAAAACCCCCATGCCACCCCGATATCGTCATCTGCCTATCACCCAACGCCTATAGGGAGAGATCGGCTACGCCTACTCATTATGACCAAGAGTTTCGGAGAGCTTACTTGTGACTCAGACTAACGCAGATTTTTTGAACCAGTCCGACCCAGTTGTAGCAGAAATGCTTCAGCAGGAGCTACAGCGCCAGCGCGAACACCTAGAGCTGATTGCGAGCGAAAACTTTACCTCCGCTGCCGTCCTAGCAGCCCAAGGCTCGGTTTTAACCAACAAATATGCTGAAGGGCTCCCCCGCAAACGCTACTATGGCGGCTGTGAATTTATCGATCGCGTTGAGCAAGTTGCCATCGATCGCGCCAAGGAACTCTTTGGAGCGGCCCATGCCAATGTCCAGCCCCACTCTGGCGCACAAGCTAACTTCGCCGTCTTCCTAGCGCTCTTGCAGCCCGGCGATACGATCATGGGCATGGATCTATCCCATGGCGGTCACCTCACCCATGGCTCTCCTGTCAACGTATCGGGCAAGTGGTTCAAGGTTTGCCACTACGGCGTCAGCCCCGAAACCGAACAGCTCGACTATGACAACATTCGCGAGCTAGCCCTGCAGCACAAGCCCAAGCTGATCATCTGCGGCTACTCTGCCTATCCCCGCACCATCCACTTCGATCGCTTCCGGGCGATCGCCGATGAAGTGGGGGCCTACCTGCTCGCAGATATTGCCCATATTGCCGGGCTCGTGGCCAGCGGTCACCATCCCAACCCCCTTCCCTACTGCGATGTGGTCACCACCACCACCCACAAAACTCTGCGTGGCCCTCGGGGTGGTCTGATTCTCACCCGCGATCCGGAACTAGGCAAACAGTTTGACAAAGCCGTGTTTCCTGGCACCCAAGGTGGCCCCCTAGAACATGTGATTGCTGGTAAAGCCGTGGCCTTTGGCGAAGCCCTCCAGCCCGCCTTCAAGACCTACTCCGCCCAAGTCATCCAAAATGCCCAGGCTATGGCCACTCAGCTCCAGGCTCGCGGCATCAAGATTGTCTCCGACGGCACTGATAATCACCTCATGCTTTTGGACTTGCGCTCCATTGGCATGACCGGCAAGCGCGCCGACCAACTGATGAGCGGCGTCAACATCACCGCCAACAAAAACACCGTGCCCTTCGATCCCGAATCTCCCTTTGTGACCAGCGGACTACGGCTTGGTTCCCCCGCCATGACCACCCGTGGCATGGGTGTACCGGAATTCACAGAGATTGCTAATATTATTGCCGATCGCCTCCTGAATCCCGACGATGAAGCTGTAGCAGAGCAATGCCGTCAGCGAGTGGCCTCCCTCTGCGATCGCTTCCCCCTCTACCCCCATCTGCAGGCCACCCAGCCTGCACCGGCGTTGGTGTAGAGGAGCAGCGATCGCGTCTGAGTTAGGCGCGACTAGGTACGGGGCGCATCGCTCTTCTGGGAAGAGCCGTGCGCCTCTTGTATAACCAGCCGGAAAACTTCCCGAGTCTTTCCGGCTTAGCCCCATCATCTGTGTAGGGTAAAAAGAAGCGTCCAGCATCCCATGTCATGCACCTGGCAAGGTTGGCTGAATCTATCTTCAGGGGTATGAAATCGTCTTCAGCGTGTATAGTTCATAGTAGCCTTGGCCAAGTGGCCATCCAAAACGCCCATTACGTTTGCACCCACCGAGTTTAGATGTCTCCCCAGTTTTACCATCTCGCTGCATTCATCATTTCAGCCGTTGTTGTGCTGGTTAGCACGCCCATTGTCAAAGCGATCGGGCTGAAATGTGGTCAGGTTGATTTGCCCGGCGGACGCAAGGTTCACAATCAACCCATGGTGCGCCTTGGCGGCGTCTCAATTTTCTTGGGTGCCCTAATTGCCCTGCTGACGGTGTGGAGCTTGGGCGGATTTGGCATCTTGCCCCAAGACAAAGAGTATGAAATTTGGGGCGTGACGATTGGCGGGCTGGTCTTTTTCCTGATTGGTTTAGCCGATGACATCTTTGGTCTACCGGCCATATCCCGCTTGGCGATGCAGTCTGTCGCGGCTTCTGGAGCCTGGTATGTAGGCGTTCAGATAGAATTTCTCACCGTTCCTTTCCATGGCCTGGTCGTTTTACCGCCCTGGATTAGCTTGCCAGTCACCGTTCTGTGGCTGGTGGGGATGACCAACGCGATTAACTGGATTGATGGCCTCGATGGCCTGGCCGCAGGCGTATCCGGGATTGCTGCCGTGGTCATGTTGGTGGCTAGCCTGTTTATGCACCAGCCGGCTGCTGCCTTGATTGCTGCTGCTTTGGCGGGTGGAGCCCTTGGTTTCCTACGCTACAACTTCAACCCCGCCCAAATTTTTATGGGGGATGGGGGAGCCTACTATATGGGATTTACCCTGGCCGGCATTGGCGTTGTCGGCTTGGTGAAAAGTGTCACCACCGTTGCGGTGCTCCTGCCCTATTTGATTTTAGCCGTGCCGATTTTGGACATGTTCGCCGTGATTGTCGATCGCCTGCGCAGCGGCAACTCTCCCTTCATTGCCGACAAACGCCACCTCCATCACCGCCTGTTGGAAGCTGGTCTATCCCATCGGCTCACGGTTTTGTTCATCTATTCCCTCACCCTATGGGTGGGTAGCCTCGCCCTAGCTTTTTCCAATATTCCCAGCGGCGTTGCCTATGCGATCGCTGCCACGGTGCTATTTGCCTATATTGGCTGGAAAGCAAAACGCCACGCGCGCTCCCGTTCTAGCAGCTAAGCGATCCGATACAATTGCCTCAGAAATTACCTCAGATCCAACCCGATATTGAATCCACAGGATCGACCCGATACCCATGACTCGCGATCGCAGTGCGGAAATTATTTGTGTGGGCACCGAGCTGCTGCTGGGTGAAATTCTTAATAGCAATGCCCAGTTTTTGGCCACAGAGCTGGCCCAGCTTGGCATTCCCCACTACTACCAAACCGTGGTGGGCGATAATGTTCAACGGCTGCAGCAGGTGGTGGCGATCGCTGCCCAGCGCTCCTCTCTGCTGATTTTTACTGGCGGACTGGGCCCCACCCCCGATGATTTGACCACCGCAGCCCTCGCCGACTTTTTTGGCGTGCCCCTGGTGGAGCGATCGGATGTCGTTGCCGACCTCACCGAAAAATATGCCCGCCGGAACCGTCCCATGTCTCCCAGCAACCTCAAGCAGGCTCTCCTGCCCCAAGGCGCAGACCTGCTGACCAATCGCATGGGCACGGCTCCCGGCATCATCTGGCAGCCCACACCGGAGTTAACCATCCTCACCTTTCCCGGCGTTCCCCGAGAAATGCAGACCATGTGGCAGGAGGTTGCCGTTCCCTACCTACAGGCACAGGGCTGGGCAACAGCTCCCATCCACAGCCGGATTCTGCGCTTTTGGGGCATTTCTGAAGCCGGCTTAGCCGAAAATGTCGCCCATCTCCTTGCCCTGCCCAACCCCACCGTTGCTCCCTATGCGGGCAACGGCGAAGTGCGGTTGCGCCTGTCTACCCAAGCTCCATCGCTCGCAGAAGCGCAAGCCTGTATCGCGCCCATCGAGCAACAGATCCGTCAGATTACCGGACTAGACTGCTTTGGAGCCGATGACGACACCCTAGCCTCCGTCGTCGGTCAATACCTGCTCACCGCGCAACAGACCCTTAGCGTTGCCGAATCTTGCACCGGCGGCGGGCTAGGTCATCTGCTCACCACAGCGGCCGGCAGCTCGGCCTACTTCCGGGGTGGCGTGATTTCCTACGACAATGCTGTCAAGATCGACCTGCTAAACGTGTCCCCAGCCGACCTAGAAGCCCAGGGAGCCGTCAGTGATGCCGTGGCCCAGCAGATGGCTGCGGGGGTGCGATCGCGCCTCAAGACCGACTGGGGGGTGAGTATCACCGGTATTGCCGGCCCCGGTGGCGGCACCGATCAAAAACCCGTTGGCCTTGTCTATATCGGCATGGCTACCCCCGATGGACGAGTCTTAAGCCGTCCTTTCCTCCTCAACGATCGCCAGGGACGAGATTGGGTGCGTTGGCTGAGCATGTGTACGGCTCTAGATTGGCTGCGCCGAGAGCTACATACCACATCTTTGCCAAAATCACTAGCTTGATCATTTCCAAGGATTGGTTATGATCATATAAAGAAGCTGTGATCGTAATTGTCAGGTCAGCCTAGTTCAACTAACCGCTGTTGTTAGTGAAAGCTGACTGAAACAAAAGGAGATTTAAGTTTAATGGCTCAAATTGACAAGGTGCTGGAGAAACTCAAAGAGTGGGCCCGCAAAATTGTGGATGCTCTCCTCGGCCCTGAACCTCAGCCAGAACCCGAGCTCATTCCCATCCCTGTACGTGACAACCAACGGCGTCGTTAGACCTTGACTCTTTATGGTTCTTCAATTCATTGTGCTGAGTAGACGGTCATGCTGAGCATTCTGGTGCTGCATGGCCCAAATCTCAACCTGCTGGGGTTGCGAGAGCCGGAGATCTATGGGCATACCACCCTTGACGACGTCAACCAAGAGCTTCAACGACAGGCAGATCACCTAGGCGTCAAGCTTGAGGTTCTGCAGTCTAACCATGAAGGTGCTTTAGTAGACGCTATTCACCATGCCCGTCATCGCCACCAAGGGCTGGTGATAAACGCTGGGGCCTATACCCACACGAGCATAGCTCTCCGAGATGCGATCGCTGGCATGGCTATTCCCACGGTAGAAGTGCATCTCAGCAATATTCATCGGCGAGAGTCGTTCCGCCATCACTCCTATATGGCTGCTGTCGTTGTGGGCCAGATCTGTGGCTTTGGTGTGAATAGCTATTATCTAGGTCTGCAGGCCCTGGTTCATTACCTCCAGGAACAGGACGGCAAGTCGCCCTAGATGTTGACACGTCCTTAGACCATCAAGGCTTAGATAGTCTGGAATGGATTTTCAGGGATGTGAAAATTCGTTAATCTAGAAACGTAAGCTTCTCTGCTCTTAGTTTTGAGCTAGGGTGGAGAACCCATGTATGACCCACGACCTCGTTCTGCACGGAGCGAGGCACTGTCGATCTTAGGATTCGAAAAGGAGTAGCCCGTTGAGGAGACTTGAGACTATTAGTCCATCGTCTACCCAGTTAGACCGCAAGATGGCCCAGCTCACTGCCATCTTCGCTGAGATGGATCATGCTTTGATTGCCTACTCTGGTGGAGTAGATAGCACCCTAGTAGCCAAAATTGCCCAGGATGTCCTGGGCGATCGCGCCCTAGCCGTCACCGCCAATTCTCCGTCTCTGCTACCCGATGACCTAGAAGACGCCCGTATGCAGGCCGCCATGATTGGGATTCGCCACGAAATCGTCTCAACCCACGAGATGGATAATCCCAACTACACCTCGAACCCCATCAACCGCTGCTACTTTTGTAAAAGCGAACTCCACGACACCCTCAAGCCCCTGGCCATCGGCCGAGGCTATCCCTACGTGGTTGATGGCATTAACGCAGACGACCTCAGCGACTATCGTCCTGGCATTCAAGCTGCTCACGAACGAGGGGTGCGATCGCCCCTGGCTGAAGTGGGCGTCAGCAAGCTAGATGTGCGTGCCCTGTCCCAGCAGTTGGATCTACCCTGGTGGGATAAACCAGCCCAGCCCTGCCTCAGCTCTCGGTTTCCCTACGGCGAAGAAATTACTGTCGCCAAGCTGCAGCGCGTGGGCCGGGCCGAACGCTACCTCCGCGATCGGGGCTACCGCGACCTACGGGTACGTTCTGAGGGAGACACCGCCCGCATTGAGCTACCCCCCGAGAGCATCAAAGAATTTGTGCTGACCACTGATCTCAAGCAGATTGTCCGCGAGTTTCAAACCTACGGATTTCTTTACGTCACCCTAGACCTCGAAGGCTACCGCAGCGGCAAACTCAATCAAGTTCTGCAAACCGCCGCCGGTCTCTAACGTTTCGGGATTGACCTTCTTCGGATCATGCCTTTGCATAGAGCCGCTAGGGAACGGCCGTTGTGGCAAAGAGTCCTGTGCCCCGCAGCACATCTAGAAAAGCGAAGACCGTAGGCGGATGAATGGCCTCCGACAAAACCGCCGCGCCAATCACCCGATCCAAGGGCACGGGCAGCGATCGCACCTGAACATCTTGGGGAATGGGTAACGCCGCTAGTCGGGGCAAAATCGCGGCTCCCAGCCCCTGAGCCACCATGCTGACAATGGTGGAATCTTCCTTGATCTCGTAGGCCACCTTCAGCGACTGCCCCCACTCTGCCCAATAATTGCGCACCGCGGAGGTGCATTCCGCGTAGTTATACAAAATAAATGAATAGAGCGAGAGCTGCTCCCAGGTGAGCTGATCGGGCGTCACTGCCCCCGTCTGGGGCAACAACACCACATATTCATCCCGCGCAATCTCCCAGGTGGCAAAGTCTTCCGACCGGGGTAACGGCAGCAAACCAATATCCACGCGTCCTGCCCGCAACTCCTGCTCCACCCCCGAGGGATCCACTTCCAACAGCGTCACCTCAACCCCCGGAAAGCGCTGGCTAAATCGGGCGATCATGGGCGGCAGCAGGTGGGTTGCGGCGCTGCGAAACGATGCAATTCGCAACCGCCCGCCATGTAAACCCTTTTGTAAATTCACCTCTGCATCAATACAGCCCCGTAGATCTAGAATCTGGCGGGCATGGTGCATGATGCGATCGCCCATGGGGGTTAATCGGGCACCAAACCGCCCCCGCACCAAAAGCGATACCCCCAATTCATCTTCCAAGGCAGCGATCGCTCGACTCACGGCCGCTTGAGATGTATTGAGCTTGAGAGCCGCCGCTGAAAAGCTGCTCTCTTCCACAACCGCCAACCAAACCTGAAGGTGATAAATGTGCATCTTGTCAATCTATTCGATTTGCGGATAGATGGGCTACAGGATGAGTTTTGATCTCTGAAGACAGCAACGCTACGGTAGACGGAACACCTGATTGGACAGCCAACACCGTCAGATCCAGCATTCCTCATCCCCCAAAATAGCCCAGCAATCTGCGAATGGGACGCGGATCACTCCCCTAAATTGCAAAGCGTCATGACATGACAACCTGCAGATGTCCTTCTCCATCCC
>RECH01000131.1 GCA_007694125.1 Leptolyngbya sp. DLM2.Bin15 | reverse complement strand
AATTAAAAGCAAAATCAGGATAGATAGTCGCTCTAGGCAAGTATGAAGGCGATCGCTTGTTCAGACAACAGCCATTAAGAGCCCTAGCAATCGCTTCTTTGATTAAGTGCGATCGCCATGAGAGAATAGGACTTTCATGAGATGTACTGATGCCTGCAGATTATATTCAAAATGAAGCCGAATTTGATGCTCTTCTTAGTTCAGAGTCCTTGCTAGTCGTTGATTGCACGGCGACTTGGTGCGGGCCCTGCAAACTCATTGCTCCCTTGATTGATCAACTAGCCGATGACTATAGCGATCGCGCCAAGGTGTTGAAATTAGACCTAGATGCCAACAAAGAAGTAGCCAAACGCTATGGCATTCGCAGCATTCCTGCCGTGATGTTTTTCCAGAAGGGTGACGTGGCAGAAACCATCGTTGGCGCGAAAAAGTATGAAGACTACAGCGCTGCTCTAGATAAGTATCTGACCTAATTGACATTGCCGCTCTCTACCAGGGTTGAACCTGATTGACGGACAAAACTCCTGCGATCTTGATTCTCTTGTAGGTTGGGTTAGCGTCAGCGTAACCCAACGGAATCTAAGCTGGTACTGGGTTTGACGTTGCTCAACCTAGCCTAGGTAAAAAGATTTGTCAGTCAACCAGGGGGTGAACAGAGAGCGATCGCTTACGGCTTGCCGGATTGGTTCCATCCATCCGGCATTTTTTTGTCTTGCCCCGATCCACCCAGCGGTCGGTGAACCTAGATCATGACTCATCCGCTGATCAATCATGGATTCAACTAATAGGAAGAGGGCAACAAAAACAACCTATGCATTGTAAAAATCAGGCGGTCTTCGGGACACGTCCTATGATCAATCATGGATTCAACTAATAGGAAGAGGGCAACAAAAACAACCTACGCGTTGTAAAAATCAGGCGGTCTTCAGGAGACTTCCTAGTCTTAAATCATCCTGATTATAACGTTTGAAGTCTTGTTTAAAAAGCGGTATTTTGCGATACAAACTTAGATTGATGGAAGAAGTTTTCCCCTGACTGTATTGAATAGAAGGCATAAAAATCAAGGGTTTCAGGGCTTGTGGTGTGAGTCAACTGGGAAAATCATCATTGGGTTTATCTATGAGACATTAAATGATAGTTGAACTAAATCTATACAAACATTTACTGAAGTGAGTCCAATCCTATAGAAACATTTTTTAATTCTATAAAAATGATTCGAGAGGCGATCGCCATTGATATAGTGATGGGGTGAACGGAACCGTTTGCGATTGCCTTCTCACAGACTGAGGTGCTCATCCAATCACCTTGGCTGCTCTTGGGATGATCGATGACCTGCGATCGCTGCCGCCGTTTTTCTGTGGGAACCTTCCCTGCTCTCAACCCTTGACGCCCTGCTAGGCTCAATGGCCAGGAACCGGGCCCACCTGCCGCCACGAGAGGAGACCACTATGCCGTCTACGTCGGTTCAATCTGCGCCGAATGCAAAACCTGTTCAGGGGACGTCCAAATCCCCTAAGGCTGAAGGCGATCGCCGCTTCAAAAAAATCGACATCACCATGAAGCGCAACCAATATCGATCGGATGCGCTGATTGAAGTGCTGCACGTTGCCCAGGAAGCCTTTGGATACTTAGAAGAAGATACGTTAACCTACATTGCCCGTGGGCTAAAACTACCCCTCAGCCGCGTCTACGGCGTGGCAACGTTTTACCACCTCTTTTCCCTGAAGCCCAATGGGGCTCACACCTGCGTCGTTTGCATGGGCACCGCCTGCTATGTGAAAGGTGGCGGCAAGGTGGTGGCGGCACTGGAGAAGGAGTTGGGCATTGAAGTGGGATCGACCACCGAGGATGACCAAGTATCGCTGATGGCGGCCCGTTGTTTAGGAGCCTGTGGTATTGCCCCAGCAGTGGTGTTTGATGGCAGCATTGCTGGCAAGGTAGAACCCGAGGCAGCGATCGCCAAAATCCGGGCTTGGCAGTCGAGCTAAGTACCGATTCAGTACCGATTTCAGTACCGATTCCCCGACGGCAAGATTTGGATGAATGGCTGACCCTTCGATGCGGTTCATCCCTAGATAAGAGGAGATAGTATGGACTGGGCAGAACTCTTAGAGATTGCAGAGACTGAAAAGCACCGCCAGCGAGGTATTCGGGTGCATTGCTGCACCTCCACTGGCTGCCGCGCGGCCAATTCGCTAGACGTGATGCGCAATATGCAAAACGCGGTGGAGGATGCCAACTTGGGCGATCGCGTTGAGGTGGTGGGCGTCGGCTGTATGGGTTTTTGCGGGCGCGGGCCTTTGGTGCAGGTGGATCCGGAAGAGCTGCTCTATGAAGAGGTGACGCCGGAAACCGCCAGCAGTATCATTGACGCGCTGCATGGCGGTGAGGCGACGCCCATCCAGGGAGATGTACACCATCCCTTCTTTTCTCGCCAGATGAAAATTGTCCGGCAGCACAGCGGCAAGCTGGATCCAGAGCGGATTGAGGACTATATTGCGGCGGGCGGCTATCAGGGGCTCTATAAAGCCCTCTACGACCTCACTCCGGCGGACGTCGTAGACGAGATTACCCGCAGCGGTCTTCGGGGCCGGGGCGGCGGTGGCTATCCCACGGGGCTCAAATGGGCCACGGTGGGCAAAATGCCCGGCGATCAAAAATACGTGATCTGCAATGGCGATGAGGGCGATCCGGGGGCCTTCATGGATCGCAGTGTCCTGGAAAGTGATCCCCATCTGATCTTGGAAGGGATGGCGATCGCTGGCTATGCCATTGGCGCAAACCACGGCTATATCTACGTGCGGGCGGAATATCCCCTGGCGATTCAGCGGCTGCAGAAAGCCATTCAGCAGGCTAAAAAATATGGTCTCTTGGGCAGTCAGATCTTTGACTCTGCCTTTGACTTTAAGATCGATATTCGCATTGGAGCTGGAGCCTTTGTCTGCGGTGAAGAAACGGCGCTGATCCATTCCATTGAAGGAGCTAGGGGCAATCCGCGCCCGCGCCCGCCCTACCCGGCAGAATCGGGGCTATGGCACTGTCCAACCCTGATTAATAATGTGGAAACCTTAGCCAATATCAGTGCGATCATTAAAGGCGGCGCAGATTGGTATGCCGGCATCGGGACGGAAACCAGTAAGGGTACCAAAATCTTTGCCCTCACCGGCAAAATCCGCAATAACGGCTTGATTGAGGTGCCCATGGGCATCACGCTGCGGGAGATTGTGGAAGAGATGGGCGGTGGGGTGCCCGATGGCATGGTGAAGGCGGTGCAAACGGGTGGCCCGTCCGGCGGCTGTATTCCAGCCACGCTACTCGATACCCCAGTGGACTACGATTCTCTGATGAAGGTCGGCTCGATGATGGGGTCGGGGGGAATGGTGGTCATGGATCACGAAACTAGCATGGTGGAAGTGGCCCGGTTTTATATGGAATTTTGTCGGGGGGAAACCTGTGGCAAATGTGTTCCCTGTCGAACCGGTACGGTACAGCTCTATTCGCTGTTGAATAAGCTAGTCAATCGCCAAGCCACCCAGGCCGACCTCGATACGATGGAGGCACTGTGCTACATGGTGAAAGAGACCAGCCTCTGCGGGCTAGGAATGACGGCTCCTAACCCTGTCCTCAGTACGCTGCGCTATTTCAAGGAAGAATATGATGCTCTCTTGCAAACGCCAGCCTATTTGAACGGGCATTCGGTACAGTCCGATGCGATCGCCTCCTCTGTATCCCCTTAATTCTCAACGATGACCATGAGCGCCAGTTGCCAGTGAGGAACATCCATGTCTGTAAAAACATTAACTATTGACGGAACGGCGATCGCCATTGAAGAAGGCGCAACGATTCTGCAAGCTGCCAAGGAAGCAGGGGTGCCCATTCCCACCCTCTGTCATCTAGAGGGCGTGTCGGATGTGGGAGCTTGCCGCCTGTGTCTTGTCGAAGTAAAGGGCATCAATAAGTTACTGCCTGCCTGTGTCACGGAAGTTGCGGAGGGAATGAATATTCAAACCAATACGGAAAAGCTCCAGACCTATCGCCGCATGACCGTGGAGCTGCTGTTTGCCGAAGGCAACCATGTATGCTCGGTCTGTGTTGCCAATAACAACTGTGAACTGCAGGATGTGGCGGTGCAGGTGGGCATGGATCACTCCCGGTTTACCTATCGCTTCCCCGATCGCGGCGTTGATATTTCCCACAAACAGTTTGGCATCGACCACAACCGCTGTATTCTCTGTACGCGCTGCGTGCGGGTCTGCGATGAGGTGGAAGGAGCCCATGTGTGGGATGTGGCCCAGCGGGGCGCAGCTTGCTACATTGTGTCGGGGCTAAATCAACCCTGGGGCGAGGTAGATGCCTGTACTTCCTGCGGTAAATGTGTCGATGCTTGCCCCACGGGAGCCATTTTCCGCAAGGGCGATACCACGGCAGAAAAGGTAGGCGATCGCGCTAAGTTAGAGTTTTTGGTGACTGCACGGGAGCAACAACAATGGACAAGATAAAATTTGCCACAGTTTGGCTGGCGGGCTGTTCTGGCTGCCATATGTCATTTCTCGATCTGGATGAATGGCTAATTGACTTAGCGGCCGCCGTCGATGTGGTATTTAGTCCCGTGGGCTGTGACCTCAAAACCTATCCTGAGGGAGTGGATGTCTGTTTGGTGGAAGGGGCGATCGCCAATCAGGAAAACCTAGAGCTGATCTACGACGTGCGGCGTAAAACTAAACTGCTGATTTCCTTTGGCGACTGCGCTGTGACGGCTAACGTACCTGCCATGCGCAATATGCTGGGAAGTTCTAGTGCTGTGCTCAAGCGGGCCTATCTAGAACTAGGCGACGTGACACCCCAATTGCCGGATGAACCGGGGATTGTGCCGGAATTACTCGATCGCGTTGTCCCAGTCCATGAGGTGGTGCCCGTAGATATCTTTATGCCCGGTTGTCCCCCCTCTGCCGATCGCATTCGGGCGACCCTAGAACCATTGCTGAAGGGCGAGATGCCGGTGATGGAAGGGCGATCGATGATTAAGTTTGGCTAGGGGCTGCGGTATCAAAGCGATGCGTCGATCGATACGTCGATCGAGTACAAAGAGATTGGGAGAGCAAGAATGTCCAAAACAGTTGTCATTGATCCGGTCACTCGCATTGAGGGCCATGCCAAGATATCGATTTTCCTCAACGATGCAGGGGAAGTAGATGACGCTCGGTTTCACGTGGTGGAATATCGAGGCTTTGAAAAGTTCTGTGAGGGGCGGCCCTTTACAGAAATGGCCGGCATTACGGCGCGCATCTGCGGCATCTGTCCCGTCAGCCACTTACTAGCCGCTGCCAAAACCGGCGATAAGATCCTAGCCGTGAAAATTCCCGTGGCGGCGGAAAAGCTGCGGCGGATGATGAACCTGGCTCAGATCACCCAGTCCCATGCCCTATCTTTCTTCCACCTCAGCAGTCCCGATTTCCTCCTGGGCTGGGATAGCGACCCAGCTAAGCGCAATGTCTTTGGTCTGATTGCTGCCGACCCAGATCTAGCCCGGGCCGGTATTCGTCTGCGTCAGTTTGGGCAAACGATTATCGAACTGCTGGGAGCACGCAAAATCCACGCCGCTTGGGCGGTACCCGGTGGGGTGCGATCGCCCCTGTCGGAAGAGGGACGTACCTGGATTCGCGATCGCCTTCCAGAATCCTTCGAGACGATCACCACTGCGCTGAACCTCTTCAAAACCTTGATTGATCAGCAGCTTAAAGATGAGATCGGCATTTTTGGCGAATTTCCTTCCTTATTTATGGGGCTGGTCGGCAAAGATGGTAAGTGGGATCACTACGGTGGTCATCTACGGTTTGTCGATAGTGCCGGCACCGTGATTGCCGATGGACTGAGTGAAGACGACTATGCCAGCTTCCTTGGCGAAGCCGTGGAAAAATGGTCGTACCTGAAATTCCCCTACTACAAACCCTTGGGCTATCCCGCTGGCATCTATCGAGTGGGGCCCCTAGCGCGGCTCAACGTCTGCCGCTACATCGGTACCCCTAAAGCCGATCAGGAACTGAAAGAATTCCGCGATCGCGCCGGTGGCGTACCCACCTCATCGTTCCTCTACCACTATGCTCGCCTGATTGAAATCCTAGCCTGCTTGGAACATATCCAAGATCTCGTCAACGATCCCGATGTTGTCTCCCCCCGCGTCCGTGCCGAGGGTGGGGTGAATGAGCTAGAAGCGATCGGCGTCAGCGAAGCACCCCGAGGTACTCTATTCCACCACTACAAGGTTGACGAACATGGCCTGATCCAAAAGGTGAATCTGATTATTGCCACCGGGCAAAATAACCTAGCTATGAATAAGACCGTGGCCCAAATTGCCAAACACTATATTCATAACTCAGATATTCCCGAAGGATTTCTTAACCGCGTTGAGGCTGGCATCCGCTGCTTCGATCCCTGTCTATCCTGCTCCACCCACGCTGCCGGGCAGATGCCCCTCCATGTGCAGCTTCTGGGAGCCGATGGTCACGTGATTCAGGAGGTGTTTCGCGATTAAACGTTATACAAATTAAGGTGAGACAACATGGGATGTAGAGTATGTTATATCAAATCTGGTTGAATGGTTATAGCTGAGGTATCCTGCATTCGATCCCCCGCTTCGCCGCCCCCTTGGCAAAGGGGCTACAGACATCCGGGTTACATACAGCCTGAAATGAATGGCTTGTCTAACCAGATCTGAATCATTGCATACACTTGATCAATCGGCAGCTCCTAGGAGACAGCGAGGTGAATGATGGCCAAGGAAAACTTATTTCTCTGCATGGGATCCGCCTGTCACCAGCTAGGGGTCTATGAAGTCTTACCCAAGCTGCAGTCCTTAATCCAAACCCATGAGCTTGAAGGCGTTGTCGAACTTAAAGGATCCTTTTGCCTAGAAACCTGCAGCCACGGCATCGTCATGAAGCTGGGCGATCGCTGCTTTCTGGACATTAGCCCTCAGAACGTAGAAACCATCTTCACCCAAGATATTTTACCGGAAATTCAAGCAACCCTAGCGCGATCGCCCTAGCTCTCATACCTTCCCTAACCTGCAGGTTGGGTCAATCCCTGGGCAACCCAAAACTCTAGCCGATTGATGAAGTACCGTTCGCTAAGATTATCCACCAGAGACTACCATGTCTGACCCCCATTCCAATCATCTCTGGCGACTGCTGTGGGACTACGATCCCAACGGTTTAGTTGTGGTGGACGCCAATTTCTACGTCAAACTGGTGAACCCTGCTTTCTGCGCCATGTTCCAAGTCAATGGCGACGACATCATCGGACAGCCTGCCTCCACCATCCTAGATAGTATGGACGATTTTCAGCAAGCCTGGGAACACGACATCGTTGTGCGCCAGACTCGGGAATATCCTTCCTATAATCTATTTGTGAAGCAGGTGGTCTTTTCCATTGAGGACGAAGGGGTGATCGCCTGCATTATGGTAGATTTCAGCCATGAGCTGAGTCAGCGGCGCGAACTGCAAAAGCTAAAGCGAGACACCATTCGCAAGGTGAATGAAGTCGTGGATCATCAAATGAAGGTGGTGCAGGAAATTGCTGGATTACTGGGAGAAACCACAGCGGAAACGAAGGTGAGCCTGCTGAAAATTATTCAGATGCTGGAAAAAGAGGTTCTTTAGGGGCGATCGCACAATAGGATAGGGCATGACCGTTGATAACTTCCTCGATATCTATCCCTTCAGCCTGAACAAAAAAGGCGAAGAGTTGTGTGGCGACAAGGTGAAGTTTCTAAAAACCGATAAAGCCGCCACGATTGTGCTGTCTGATGGACTGGGAAGTGGTGTCAAAGCCAATATTCTCGCCACCCTGACGACGGAAATCCTGCTGACCATGTTGACGGCGGAGGTGCCCCTAGAAGAGGTGCTGAAAACCATCATCGCCACCTTACCCATTTGCCAAGTCAGGAATATTGCCTATTCAACCTTTACCATCATCCAGGTCAACTGCGAAACCAACAGCTTTACAGTCACCAACTTTGATAATCCTGCCGTCATCTACATTCGCAACGGACAGCGCATGGAACTCCAGACGCACATGGAGGAAATTCTAGGGCGCAAAATTTCCTTATCCGAGGGCACCCTAGAACGGGGCGATTTCCTAGGAGCCATCAGTGACGGTGTACTCTATGCCGGCATGGGCGTAGCCCTCAACTTTGGCTGGGGCTGGGATAATATCACCACTCACGTTGAACAGGTGCTGGCCCAGAAGCCGCGCACCGCCCGCACCATTGTCCACGACGTCATTGAAAAAACCTACTCTCTTTATCAAGGGGAAATCGGCGATGATGCGTCCTTTGTCGGCATCTATGTCCGTCGCCGCAATCCCCTGATGATCTTCACCGGCCCACCCCTAGATGAAGAGCGCGATGAAGACTATGTCAATCAATTGCTAGGCTTTGAAGGACGCAAGGTGATTTGTGGTGGCACCACCGGCAATATCGTCGCCACCTATTTGGGCGAAACCATCGAAATGGACTTATCCACCATTCGTAAAGAGCTACCGCCTATTGGTCTTCTCAGCTGTATTGATTTGGTCACAGAAGGTATTTTAACCCTCTCTAAGGCCACCGAATACATCAAAGCCTGCCACTGTGATATCACCCGCCTCAAGTTTGACAACAACGGAGCCTATTTATTAGCGCGGGAAATTCTACAGGCAGACTCAATTGTGTTTTTAGTAGGGCAACAAATTAATGAATTCTATCAAAATCCGCTCTTGCCTAAAAACATTTCCATTCGCCGTAGTCTCATTGAAGACTTGGTACAATTTCTGCGCCAACATCAAAAGGAAGTTTCGATTGACTATTGCTAAGGGGGAGGACGTCACGATTGGCAAATATTTTGACGTCGCTCAATGCTCTAATCCCGATAAGAAGAGGGTTGAGCGGAGTCGAAACCCGGCAACGTAGTCCTGATAAGAAGAGGGTTGAGCGGAGTCGAAACCCAGCAACGTAGCCTCATTACATTGCATCCACCTACGTAAGGAGCGATCGCCCCTTGGATCACGAACCCACCGCCATCCTAATCATCGGCTACGGCAACACCCTGCGTGGAGATGACGGCGCAGGCTACTACATCGCTGAGCAGATGGCGGATCAGATTGCCAGCCATTCCTGGACAGGGGTGCGATCGCTCTCCGTGCATCAACTGCTCCCCGAACTCGCGGCGGAAATGACTGACGTACAAACCGTGATCTTTGTCGATGCGGCAATGCCCAGCGAAATCATTGCCCAGCCTAGGTTAGAACCCCTAGCCGCCAAAGCAACTACGCCAACCCTGGGCCATCACCTCGACATGCGATCGCTCCTCGACCTAGCCCACCGACTCTATGGCGCAACGCCGACGGCCTATCGCTTGCTCATACCCACCCAAACCTTTGACATCGGCATCACCGTTTCACCACTCACCCAAGCAGCGATCGCCCTAGCTATGTCAACACTTCTTGAATTTGTAACTCATTCTATCGAGAATGAAGCATCATCCCACTAACCTGGGGAACTAATTCTGAAAAGAATGTAGCAATATGTTATAAAACAATCCTAATTGTTGAGTTTTTGAGGCGATTACTGCTGCAATCTGAAGAAAATTGTAAGGCTACTCTTGATAGGTTTTATAGGAGTAGTATAGAGGTATGGGAACTAATCCAAGGCAGCAAACTGTTGACTTCACTCCATAATATCTCAGGATGAATATCTGATGTTTCAGTCAATTAGATCCGCTAAGCTTCTCCGACAAAAGTAACATGATCGTTGCAAAAGTCTAGCTAGCAATCTAACAGCTTGAACCTGATTCAGTCCTCATCGTGACGAGTGATCTGGAGACAGAACAATCGCACGATGGACGATTATTAGAGCGGTCATTAGAGCGGTCATTGGATTGGTACTTACACGATTTCTATTCTGTAAGGCCCAGGTGTCATTAAGAGGGCTTTAACCATGGCAGAGAGAACATTTGCAACCATCGATGGCAACGAAGCTGTCGCTCGGGTGGCCTACCGCCTGAGCGAAGTGATCGCCATTTATCCCATTACCCCTGCCTCGCCCATGGGTGAGTGGTCGGATGCTTGGGCATCGGCAGAACAGCCCAATCTTTGGGGTACTGTCCCCTCTGTCGTTGAGATGCAAAGTGAAGCCGGAGCAGCCGGAGCGGTGCATGGGGCACTGCAAGCGGGCTCTCTCACCACCACGTTTACGGCATCTCAGGGGCTGCTGTTGATGTTGCCCAACCTGTATAAAATTGCCGGAGAATTAACGCCAGCGGTGCTGCACGTAGCGGCGCGATCGCTGGCGGCCCAGGGGCTATCGATCTTTGGGGATCACAGTGATGTGATGGCGGCGCGGGCCACGGGCTGTGGATTGCTCTGTTCTGCTTCGGTGCAGGAAGCTCAGGATATGGCAGCGATCGCCACCCGAGCCAGTCTAGAATCCCGCATTCCGTTCCTGCATTTCTTTGATGGTTTCCGCACCTCCCACGAGATCCAAAAAGTGGAGCTGTTAGCAGATGACACCTTGGTGGACTTTATTCCCCAATCCCTAATTTTTGAACATCGCCACCGGGCCCTAACCCCCGATCGCCCTGTGATTCGCGGCACGGCCCAAAATCCTGATGTATATTTCCAAGCCAGGGAAACCGTCAATACGTTCTACAATGCCTGTCCCAGCATTGTGCAACAGGCGATGGATGATTTTGCAGCGCTCACCGGCCGGCAGTATCAACTCTATGAGTATCACGGCGCACCGGATGCAGATCGGGTGGTGGTGCTCATGGGATCGGGCTGTGAAACGGCTCAGGAAGCGGTGGATGTCTTGGTGGCCCAGGGCGAAAAGGTGGGCGTGCTCAAGGTACGGCTCTATCGTCCCTTTGAGATGGTGGACTTCATCGCGGCCCTGCCCAAAACGGTCACCCATCTGGCGGTTCTCGATCGCACCAAGGAACCGGGCAGTGCTGGCGAACCCCTCTATCTCGATGTCCTGTGTGCTGTGCGCGAGCTAAATCGCTCCATCCACGTCGTAGGCGGTCGCTATGGACTGTCGTCTAAGGAATTTACCCCCGCCATGGTGCGGTCGGTTTTGGATACCTTAGCGGTTGATGAGCCGCGTAATCACTTCACGGTGGGCATCATCGACGATGTCACCCTCACCTCTCTGGACGTGGATCCCAGCTTCTCCACCGAGCCCGACAATGTCGTACGGGCCATTTTCTATGGACTAGGCTCCGACGGCACCGTAGGCGCGAATAAGAACTCGATTAAGATCATTGGTGAAGAAACAGATAACTATGCCCAGGGTTATTTTGTCTACGACTCCAAGAAATCTGGTTCCGTCACCGTATCCCACCTGCGTTTTGGCCCCGATCCCATTCACTCTACCTATCTGATTACCAGCGCTAACTTTATTGCCTGCCACCAGTGGGAATTTGTCGAAAAATTTGACTTACTCAAAGAGGCAGAGCCCGGCGCAACCTTCCTGGTGAGCAGCATCTACGATCCCGAAGAAACCTGGGCAAGACTGCCGCGATCGCTGCAGGAAGCCATTATCGCTAAACAGATTAAACCCTACTGCATCAATGCCCTGCAAGTGGCTCGGGAGGCAGGCATGGGCGGACGGATTAATACCGTCATGCAGGTCTGTTTCTTCGCCCTCTCCGGTGTCTTACCTCGGGAAGAAGCGATCGCTCAAATCAAGAAAGCGATTCGCAAAACCTACGGCAAGAAGGGTGAGGAAGTGGTGCAGATGAATATCAAGGCCGTCGATCAAACCCTAGAACATCTCTACGAGATTCCGGTGGGTGCCATTCCTGATGCCGCTGCCGAGACCCATTCCTGGGTGCCCGACACCGCCCCCGCCTTTGTGCGCAATGTGCTGGGGCAGATGATGGCCCGCCAAGGCGATGATCTGCCGGTGAGCGCTCTGCCCGTAGACGGCACCTACCCCAGCGGCACGTCCCAATGGGAAAAGCGCAATGTGGGCCATGAGGTGCCGGTGTGGGATCCAGACGTTTGCGTCCAGTGTGGCAAATGCGTCATGGTTTGTCCCCATGCGGTGATTCGCTCCAAGGTGTATGAGCCTCAAATGCTGGACGGCGCACCGGAAACCTTCAAGAGTGTCGATGCCAAGGATAAGTCTTGGTCAGATCTGAAATTTACCATTCAGGTGTCTACGGAAGACTGCACGGGCTGCGCCCTTTGTGTCGATGTTTGCCCCGCCAAAAATAAGGCAGAGCCTCGCAAGAAAGCGATTAATATGGCTCCCCAACTACCGCTGCGAGAGCAAGAACGGGACAACTGGGACTTTTTCCTCAAGGTTCCCAACCCCGATCGCTTAGCCTTGAACCTGAATAAAATTGCCCAGCAACAGATGCAGGAGCCCCTATTTGAGTTCTCCGGTGCCTGTGCAGGCTGTGGCGAAACCCCCTACATTAAGCTAGCGACGCAACTCTTTGGCGATCGCATGTTGGTTGCCAACGCCACCGGTTGTTCATCGATCTACGGCGGCAACTTACCTACAACGCCTTGGACGCACAATGCCGAAGGCCGCGGCCCCGCTTGGTCGAACTCGCTGTTTGAAGACAACGCTGAATTTGGTCTCGGCTTCCGGGTCTCCGTCGATAAGCAAGCCCAGTATGCTCGGGAATTGCTCCACGACCTCTCCATTGACCTCCAGGGTTCGTCCCCCATTCCGGTCGATCTAGCCACGGCAATCCTCTCCAATCCCCAGCGGGATGAGGCCGATATTGCCGAACAACGGCAGCAGGTGGCCCAGGTGAAAGAAGCGATCGCTGCTTGGCTAGCCCAGCTCGGTGATCCTGGCGGTCGGGTGCCCGTGAACGTCGGCGGCGATGCTGCGGCAGAACCCACCACCCAAACCACCGTCCAGCTCCGGGCCAAACTGCTGAACCTCCAGTCCCTGGCCGACTACCTGGTGAAGAAAAGCGTCTGGATTATCGGTGGAGACGGCTGGGCCTACGACATCGGCTACGGCGGCTTGGATCACGTCCTGGCCAGCGGTCGCAATGTCAATATCCTAGTGCTCGACACCGAAGTCTATTCCAACACCGGCGGGCAAATGTCCAAAGCCACACCTCGGGCAGCCGTGGCCAAATTTGCGGCAGGTGGTAAACCGGCTCCCAAAAAAGACCTCGGTCTCATGGCCATGACCTACGGCAACGCCTATGTAGCCAGCGTCGCCATGGGTGCTAGGGATGAGCACACCCTGCGGGTGTTCCTAGAAGCCGAAGCCTACGACGGCCCCTCGCTGATCATCTGCTACTCCCACTGCATCGCCCATGGCATCAACATGACCGAAGGCATGCAGCAGCAGAAGGCCCTAGTCGATTCAGGACGCTGGTTGCTCTACCGCTACGACCCCCGCCGCGCCGATGCCGGACAGAATCCCCTACAGCTAGACTCGCGATCGCCCAAGGCCAAGGTAGAACAGTCCATGTACCGCGAAAATCGCTTCAAGATGCTGACCCGCACCAAACCTGATGATGCCAAACGCCTCCTGAAAGCTGCCCAAGAAGACGTCAACACCCGCTGGCATCTCTACCAATCCATGGCAGCACGGCAGATGAACGGGCAAACCAGCCCGCCCTCGGAGCCCACAGCCCCATAGCCTCAATCCTGGGCTAGGTGGCCATCTTGCCCCTAGCCCCCGTTGTCAGACACGTTGTCAGACACTTTGTCAGACCGTCCCAGCAGGAGACACGATTATGGACTTGACTACAACCTACCTAGGCTTAGAGCTGCGATCGCCCCTTGTGGTAGGAGCCGCCGCCCCGCTCACCGAAGACATCCAGCACCTGCGGCAGATGGAAGATACCGGCGCTGCGGCCGTCGTCCTCCACTCGCTCTTTGAAGAACAGCTACGAAGCGATCGCCTAGAATTACACCACCATCTCGAACACGGCACCGAAAGCTTCGCCGAAGCCCTCACCTACTTCCCCGAACCCGACCTCTTCCACGTAGGCGCTGATGTTTATCTTGACCATATCCGCGCCGCCAAAGACATGGTCGATATTCCCATCATCGCCAGCCTCAACGGTTCCACCCTCGGCGGCTGGACAGACTACGCCCGCCAGATTCAAGCGGCCGGAGCCGATGCCCTAGAGATCAACATCTACGCCATTCCCACCGATCTGCACACCAGCGCCGCCGATATTGAGCAGCAGTACCTCGATATCCTCAAAGCCGTGAAGTCAGTGGTGCACATTCCCGTCGCCGTGAAGCTCAGCCCCTACTTCAGCAACATGGCTTCCATGGCTCAGCAACTGCATGAGGCGGGTACCGATGGTCTGGTGTTGTTCAACCGCTTTTATCAACCCGACATCGATATCGAAGACCTAGAAGTGCGCCCCCACGTACTGCTCAGCACCCCCCAAGATATGCGCCTACCCATGCGCTGGATTGCGCTACTCTACGGGCGCATCCCGGTAGACTTTGCGGCCACCAGCGGCATTCATAAAGGGCAAGACGTGGTGCGAATGCTCATGGCCGGTGCAACAGTCACCCAACTGGTCAGCGTTCTGCTCCGCCACGGCATCGGACATTTGAAGAATATCGAACAAGAGTTGCAGACTTGGCTCCAAGAGCATGATTATGAATCAGTACAGCAATTGCGGGGCAGCATGAGCCAGCTACGGTGTCCCAACCCTAGCGAGTTTGAGCGTGCTCAGTACATGAAAGCCATCCAAACCTATCAACCGGATTGGATGAGTTCAGTGGATCTGGTGCGATAGCCGACGAGCTGTCCCTCCAGTCGTCTAAGGGTCTAGTCCATGCGGAGAATATCTATGGAACGTCGTAAACGAATTGGTATCTTAACCAGCGGGGGTGATTGCCCCGGCTTGAATGCAGTGATTCGCTCGGTGGTGAAATGTGCCAGCCGACGAGAGTGGGATGTCTACGGCATTCCCTACGGCACAGACGGCTTGATTCGGGTTGCTCAGGGGCTTTGTTCTCCTGAAGACCTCAAGCTATCTGACCACGGTTACGATATTCCTGGACTTTTGCATGGTCTAGATGTCCTGCAGTTTCTCAGCGGCAGTATCCTCGGTTCCCTCAGTCGCGGCAATCCCCAAGATCCCCATGTGCAGGCAGAGATTCTGGCCGGCTACGAACGCCTCGGTCTGGATGCCCTGATTGTGATTGGCGGCGATGGCAGTTTAGAGATTATTTGCCAACTGGCGGAGAAAGGCAACTGGAATGTGATTGGTGTACCCAAAACCATCGACAACGATGTCCCCTTCACGGAGCAATCGGTAGGCTACAACACCGCCGTTGATACGGTCACCAAGATGCTCTACGACCTCACCTTCACCGCCGCCAGCCACGATCGCGTCATGGTGGTGCAGGTGATGGGGCGGGATGCCGGACACCTAGCGCTGAATGCCGGCATTGCCGGGGGCGCTGATGTGATCCTCATTCCCGAACTGGTGCCCATCCTCAACAGCATGGTGGTCGATCAAATCTGCCAGCGCTTAGAAAGCCTGCGCCACAACCGCCGGAAGTTTGCCCTAGTGGTCATCTCCGAGGGTGTGAAAAACCAAGATGGCGAAAAAGAGAAATACATTGGCGATCGCCTCGCCGAACAAATTCACCAGCGTAGCCGAGAACTATGCGGCGTCCATGATGAATCGGCCTGCGAACTCACCCAAGTGGATACCCGCTCCACCGTATTGGGACATATTCAGCGCAGCGGAACGCCCAATGCCTTCGATCGCTTACTAGGCACTGCCTTTGGGAAAAAAGCCATCGACTTAATTGCCGAAGAAACCTATAACCAGCTTGTAGTCTGGCGAAACGGTCAGGTGCAGGCCTGTTCCCTAGATGATGTCATGCCGATCATTCGCCAATGTCATCAGGAAAATCGCTGCCCTGGCCCAGTCCAACTCGATAGCTGCATGGTGCAGGTGGCGGAATCTCTAGGCATCTACATCGGCATCGATATTGCCAACCAAAATGCATCCTCCTTGCCCCGTTCAACCGCCGTACCTGTCGTCGATTAGCCAGCGCTCTAAGCAAGACCAACTCAGCCATCCATCGCATAGGGTCAACCGCCGATCCTATGCGTTTTGTCCTGGAAAGCGATCGCCCCCCAGGCAAGCTCCCCAATCTCCTTTCCCAACGACAACCGACGACCGTAGACTAGATCTACACTGAATTGTGTAAGCATCCAGCCCCCAGGTTCGTGGCGGATGTTGCGGCTATTTCACCCCTGTTTGGAGTACCTCTGTGAACTTGTCCTCTCTTCCGTCCCTATCCTCCTTGGGCTTTTTCCGTAATCTGCGTGGTTTGGGCAATCGTCAATTTGCTGTGATTGGTCTAGGACGATTTGGGCGCGCCGTCTGCTCTACGCTGCATGGCTTGGGCTATGAGGTGCTCGGCATCGATTCCGATGAACGGCTGGTGGCCCACGTCATGACCCAGCATTTAGCGGCCCATGCCATCCAGCTCGACTCTACAGAGCCCATGGCCCTCAAAGAAGCCGGTATTTTCGACTTTGATACGGTGATTGTCGCCATCGGCAACTACATTCAAGAAAGCATCATCACCACCCTGAATGTCAAAGAAGCCGGGGTGCCCTATGTGGTCGCTAAGGCGTCATCAGAAATCCACGGTAAGTTACTGCACCGAGTCGGAGCCGACCAAGTCGTCTTTCCTGAGCATGAAATGGGCTGCGCTCTGGCGCGATCGCTCACCCGCCCAGGCCTCCTCGATCGCTTCGAACTTGACCCCGATCACAGTATCGTCGAAGTATCCATTCCGCCAGAATTTGATGGCAAAACTATTGTGGAACTAGAGTTGCGATCGCGCTATGGGCTAACGCTGTTGGCGGTGGGAGAAGATGAGAAGTTTGAGATCAATCCTAGTCCCGTGATGCGACTAACGGAAGGTAAGGTGATGGTGGTGGTGGGTTCTAACAAAGATATCGATCGCCTGCCGCTGTGATCATGTTGGTGTGAACAGGGGGGCGATCGCCTCGATATTGGTCAATAAGTTTTCTGGGTTGGAAAGAAATTCATTATAAGCAAGGAAATCTAGGTAGAACTGATGCACTAAATACTATGTACAGACTCGTAGCAGTATAATGTACTATTCGAATACTAATAGTGCTAAACCAAGGGATGAACCTCTAGCGACAGGATCTGAAACTCCATGCAACATGTTGCAGGATCATACCCCCCTATTCAACAACACCCCAATGTTCAAGGTTGGGCTGTCAAGTTTATAGTTGCTTAGTTAAGACTGAAACGGAGTACATTAAGTGCTTACTCAAATCGAATTAAGGAATTTCAAGAGCTATAGAACAGGTACTTTGCAACTTGGACGGTTAACAGTCCTCATTGGAGCTAATGCTTCTGGAAAAAGCAATGTAATTGAAGCATTACGCCTACTCGCAAGAATTGCTGAGGGAGAACGACTTAGTCTTTTAGGTGGATTATATAAGCAAGATGAGACGATTTTTAGGGGAGGAGTAGAGAATCTTGGCTATCGGGGCTCAAAATCTTTTGGTCTTTCTTGTGTAACAACAGAGCCAGAATGGAAAGATCTCTCAATCGACTTAAGCCTTGGAGAAGATGGAGATCTTCATGTTACCGAAGAAAAAATTACAAGTCGTACTTCAAAAGTTCCTTTATATGAAATTACAAGCGCACCTCAAGGAGCTGGAAGTGATGTGTTTGTTACTTATAACAATTTCGCTAGGGGTGGAAGAAAACCTAGCATAGTATGCAGTAGCCACATGGCAATTTTTACACAACTTTTGAGCGATATTCGTTTTCGACCAGAGAACACCGAAAGTCGAAAAATAATTCCTAAGGTGGCTGAAAAATATGTTCAATGGTTAAGTAGTATTGTATTTCTTGAGCCTGAACCAAGCTCAATGCGCTCTTATGGTCACAAAGCTGATAAAGTACTTAAGGAACACGGCGAAAACCTTTCAGGCGTAATCTATAATTTATGTCTTACTCCAGATATAAAGAGATTAGTTTTGGATTTCATTCAAAGCTTGCCTGAGCAAGATATTGAAAATATTGATTTCATAGAAACACCTCGTGATGAAGTCATGTTGCAGTTGACTGAAACGTTTGGAGGTACATCTACTGCGTACGATGCTTCCATACTCTCAGATGGAACTTTACGCGTGCTCTCTATTGCTGCAGCAATGCTTTCTGCACCTGAGCAAAGTTTAGTTGTCATTGAAGAAATCGATAACGGCGTACATCCTAGCAGAGCAGCAGCTTTGTTAGAGCGGATTTCTAA
>RECH01000024.1 GCA_007694125.1 Leptolyngbya sp. DLM2.Bin15 | reverse complement strand
ATAATCATAACAACCCCTCCTAGGATGACTAGCTCGACTAGTAGTTGGATGTCACCCTGACTGCTAAAACCGTTTAACTGCCAAGCGATCGCCCCCCTCAACACCCAAAAGCGATCGCTCCGAAGTTTTCTAGGGAGATGAGATGTAGCTGTATATGTCCCAGCATGGCTTGAGCATCAGCGGTGGCAGGAATCTTTAATTATCCCAGAGGATTGAGACCATCTGCTTCATAGTCTGATTAGGCTTTACCGTGACCCTAAGATACGAACTACCTCCTGTAGTTTCAGAACAGGCCTGTAGTTTCAGAACAGGTATGTTGCCCATAATTACGCAACTGTAATTTGTTGTAGTCCAACAAATACTGCTTCAAATTTTGTTTGTCCATCCTCAAGTAGCATTTCTATTACTTCACAAAGATTGCTTTGTAATTCATCCAAGGTCTCACCTTGAGAATGTGCTCCAGGGAAGCCGGGAACATACCCAACATAGAGGTTAGTATCAAAATCCTTTTCCACAACGGCAGTAAATGTGTTCATGACCAATGTTTAAACCTGACAGTTCATGAAATTAAGTATGGCACACACAAAAGATGCTCACATATGTCCAGCACAACAAGTATCTAGACTAATGCAAAAGAGATAACTACGCTTCAGATGACCATCTCAACTAGTAGCTGAATATCACCTTTCCTAAGGTAGACTTGGTACGCTCGTTGCAGGGGGTATGCAGCTAGCTTCAGAAAGTCTTTATGAGTATTGTAATGTAAAAGAATTTAGGTTGTGCCTCACTCAATCGGGAAGCGCTATACAATCAAAAAGTACTAAGCCGTTGAGGAGACTAGGTATGAAAACAGAGCTAACAGCCATTATTAAAGCGGCCGAGGAAGAAGGATATTGGGCCATCTGCCCTGAAGTGCCTGGGGCTAATGGACAAGGAGAAACGATTGAAGAAGCCAAAGAAAGCCTCAAACGTGCCATTCAACTGATCTTAGACGATCGCTTAGCGAATCGTTAAAGCCGTCCCACATACAGAGATCAAAGAATTGCTCGCCAAGAAGATTCTTAAAAGCTTGAATGCAGAATAATGCGATCGCCCTGTATAGTGTCAAGGTTGCCTAGCCGCGCTAGACAGCTCATTGACGCATCCCAAAAACCGCATGACTTGGACTGAACTCAGCTTAGACACCACCCACGAAGCCATCGACTGGATCCGCACCCTCCTCGCCACCCATGGAGTGACCCAACCCCTCGCCATCCAGCCGCACTGCACCCAGCCCGACCAAACCGATTGGGATTTCACCCTGCACCTCTACCTTTCCTCAACCGCCACGATGAACGGACAAGTGCAGGCGATCGCTGATGCCCTCCATCCCCTGCACCGCACCGGACAAACCAGCCTGCTCCGCCAACATCACGTCACCGAAATTCCCGCCGCCGCGCAGACCAGCGCCACCCGTTGCGGGCAACGCGTTGTGTTGCACAACAGCGATCGCCCCCTTCAGCCCTCCAGCGATCGCCATGCCAACGACATTCCCATCACCCTCAAACCCACCCTCTCCTTCGGCAGTGGTCTACATCCCACCACCAGCCTCTGTGTGCGCCTCCTCGAACGCTCCATCACCCCCGGCATGACCACCCTCGACCTCGGCTCCGGCTCCGGCATTCTCAGCATCCTCATGGCCAAACTAGGAGCTACTGTTCTCGCTGCCGACAACGATCCGATCGCCGTGCAGTCCACCCGCGCCGCCGTCCAAGATAACCACGTCGCCGATCGCGTCACCGTCATTCAAGGCAGCCTTGGCCAAGGCAACGACCTGGGTCACTGGCTGGGTGGTGATGCGATCGCCCACCAAGCCGTTCTCGATATTACCCCCAGCTTCGACCTGATCGTCGCCAATATTTTTGCCCGCATCCACATCGCCCTCGCCCCCGACTTTCACCGCGCCCTAGAGCGATCGCCCTCCAATCATGGCTACCTGATCACCGCTGGCTACACCGACGACTACGAACAAGACGTATCCGCCGCCTTATCCAAAACTGGCTTCATCCACCGCCATACTGAACGTATGGGAGAATGGATCGCCCAACTGCATCAGTTAACGTAAGCGATCGCCCCCGAATCAGCTAAGATAACTCAACGATGCCATTCCCGCAGAGCGATCGCCACCCCCTGGGCCAGATCGGGATCCAAATCAGCCTGCTGAGCCAGATCCTGCAGATGATCATAGGCCGTTGGCCCAGGCAATAACTTCAGGGCCGCGATCGCGTGGAGCTGCACCCCCGCATGGGTATCGGTCAGTAACTGCACTAACGGATCAAGGGCGATCGCTTCCTGCAGCCGCCCGAGACCTAGAGCCAAACGTTGACGCAGAATGGGACTGAGGCGATCGCCTCCCTCCTGTAAGACCTGAATCAGCAGCGTCGCCGCCGTCGATGTCAAAGATGTATCCGTTATCTGAGATACCATCGCGATCGCTTCCCCACAAACCGTATCCGTGCGATGGCGATGGGGTTCTTGCCAAGCCATGTGTAGAAACTCCGCTAACTGTTGCAGAGCAGTGGGTGTAGCGATCCAACCGAGGGCATGAATCACATGGGTCAGTAGCGGCGCAGGCGTATGGGGCGATCGCAACGGTTGGGTTAACGCCACCACCGCATCCTCCGTACCTAAACGACCGAGGGTGATCGCTGCCTGCCCAGCCACATCCAGATTCACATCCGTCAACAGCACCTCCAGAGTGTTCACCAGATCGGCAGAAGCCACCATCGGCGCAAAACGCCCCAGCCCCGATGCCGCCGTCCGTCGCACCTCCGCATGATGATCCGCCAACCCCTGCACCAAAGCCGTCACGCTTCCATCATCGCGATGCTGTGCCAAAGCCTCCAGCGCAGCAGCTCGCACCGCTGGCGTCGGATCATTCACCACCGCCTGCAGCACAGGTATCACCGCCGCATCAGATAATTGAGCCAACGCTTGCACCACCCGCAGCCGAATCTCCGGCACCTCCAAAAGCTGCGCCAACACCGGAATTGCTGGAGGGCCCATATTCGCAAGGGCGATCGCTGCCGCCTGGGCAATGTCAGGATGATCGGTTGTTTGCAACTGATGGGCCAAGGCCGTCATGGCATTGGGATGGCGACAATCGCCCAGCACCCGAATCAAGTACCACTGCAGCTCCCAGTCATCGTCATCCAACCGTTGCAGGCGATCTAAAATTGGAGCGATCGCCACCGCCCCACAGGGAGACAACAGCTTAGCAATGTCCCACCGCTCCCCAAAATCTGCCGTATCCAACGTTCGCAGCGCCCACTGCATCACCGCGACAGCATCCGCCGGATCGGCTTGGGACACACCTTCGCGCTGTTGCAAATGATTGTGAAGCGCCCGCAAGGGTTCTGGGATAGAACCGGAGGCATTGGACTGATTACCTTGCACCATAAGCACTGAAAGCAGGCAAACCTTAACGATTATGCGAAATGTTGGGTGCTTTCCATAGTACCGCGATCGCTCCCGTTCTGCTGATGACGATTCCATGGCATTCAGCCTTCCCCGCTTCAGGGAGCTGTAGGCAAATCCTCGGAAGGGTTCATGTATCCGTCTACCGTAGAGAAAGTGGTGTCTCCCAAGAATTTGGGCTTAAATGGTGGCAAGACCTGATGTGGCGACGTGATGACAGAACGGGGCAAATACCACGGACAACGACTGAAGGCGCAGGATGTATTACGGCTCTATGCCGCGGGCGAGCGAGACTTCCGAGGTGCCATTTTGCGCGGCTGCAAGTTTCGGGGAGCCGATCTATCCGGGGCAGATTTTAGCGGGGCAGACATCCGCAGTGCGCGGTTTGTGGATGCCACGCTGCAGGAAGCTAAGTTTTGTGGTGCCCAGGCAGGCCTACAGCGCCGCTGGTGGCTTGGGCAGGTGCTGTTGGTGATGGTGATTGCAGGGTTGGCTGGCGTGTTACAAGGGTATGCAGGAGGCTTGATTGGGTTTTGGCTGACAATC
>RECH01000120.1 GCA_007694125.1 Leptolyngbya sp. DLM2.Bin15 | reverse complement strand
ATGATCCTGAACCTTTGTGGCTGATCAAGGAATTAGGATCTAGGGAGACTTTGGGGCATCTTCACTACCATCTAGGCATTCTGCTCGACTTCTTGGATTTAACGCTCGATGATCTCAGACTCAGCGATCTCACTGACCCAGATCGAATTTCGCTTGCGGGCGCTCCTGCCTGCAGATTTATATGCCTCGGTGTGGATTGATCCATCCCCCAGCAACCTCATGCGGGTGTTTGAGCATCTGCGTACCCTGCAGCACATTTTGCATGACTACACTCCCCGCCAAGTGTCTGAACTGCTGCCCCAGCCGGGTATCATCCGCCATAGCTGGCACCAGGGAACCCTCTTGTTTACCGACTTGGCAGGCTTCACCACCCTCATGGAAGCCAATGTAGCCCAAGGACGGCAGGGTGCTGTGACCCTCCTGCAGGTGCTCAATCAATATTTTTCTGAAATGCTGGAACTGGTCAGCAAGTCCGGAGGCGAGGTCTTAGAATTTACCGGCGATGCCATGCTGGTGCAGTTTTTAAGCGATCGCCACCAAGTAGACACGGAGCAGGCAGTGCGGGCGGGTCTACGAATGCAGCGGGCGATGGATCACTTCAAGCATATTCAAACCGACCAAGGATGTTTTTCCTTGGGAATGCGGGTGGGCATCCACACCGGTCAATTCCTCACCGCTGATATTGGCACGCCGATGCGGGTCGCCCATGTGCTGCTGGGCAATACGGTGCAGCAGGCCAAACAGGCCGAGAGTGCCGGACAGGTGGGGCGGGTATGTTTGACCAAGGAAGCGATCGCCCGCCTAGAGGATGCGTTTCACATTGATCCTCCCCATCACCATACCTATAGCCTGGTGCGCGACGACCTCAGCCAAACTGAGCTAGGCGACTATGAAATCTCTCTGAATCGGCGACGGTTATCGAGCTCGGTCTTGTTCGATCGCAGCCCTGAAAGCATCCTCACCGAAATTCGAGACACCCTAGATCGAGTCGATCGCCTTTCTAGCTATATCCCCACGCCCATCCTGCATCTGCTAGTTGAAAGCGCCGCCCAGCGCCGAATTGCGCCCAGATTTGCCGATGCTGTGGTGATGTTCGTCAATCTAGGCGGCTTGCCGGAAGCTGTGGATGCCGCCACGCCGGAGGAGGTGGCTGCCATCAGCACAACCTTTTCCACCGTGTTTTCCATGATTGATGCAGCGGTGCGATCGCGGGGCGGCATTCTCCAGAAAGTTACCTATCACCTGGTAGGGTCTGATATCCTCATCTACTTTGGGGTGCTCAACTCCCGCACCCAGGATATGGTTCATGCCGCCGACACAGCCCTGACCATTCGCGACCAGATTATTCCCAGCCTCGCCAGGCCCGTGGTGCAGGGCCAGCCCGTTGATATTGATCTGCACATTGGTATCGCCTACGGCCCCGTCTTTGCCGCTGAAATTGGCGAACCTCGGGGTCGTCGAGAATTCAACATCCTCGGTGATGCGGTCAACACGGCCTCTCGGCTGACCAGCCAGGCCGAATCCGGTCAAATCCTTATCGGGCGGCACCTCTACCATGCCCTCAACGACCTCTATCATTGCAAATCCTTAGGGGATGTGACCCTGAAGGGCAAATCTCAGCCCACTCCCCTGTTTAGCCTGCTCCAGCAGCGGGATGGCTAGACGTTACGATAGTGAGACTGCCTTTCACCGTCCACCATGACCGCCTACGATCGCATCTACGCCATTGTTCGCCAAATTCCACCCGGACAGGTGGCCACCTACGGACAAATAGCCGAACTCGCCAACTATCCTCGCCAGGCAAGGCTGGTGGGCTATGCGCTCTACCGGGTGGCGATCGCCTCTGATATTCCCTGGCATCGGGTAATTAACGCCAAGGGCGCGGTGTCGGAATCGCCCTTTCGCCAAGGCAGTGACCAACGGCAGCGATCGCTCTTGGAGCAGGAAGGCATTGAATTTAGCAAAGCGGGCATCATCAATCTCCGCCGCTACCGCTGGCAGCCTGAGCCTGCAGATTTACAGCCCGCAGATTTGCCACCCGCAGATTTGAATTGTGACGAGCAGGGGGAACAGTCTGCGTCATAATAATTAAGAAATGCAACGTCCAGCGGAGTTGGTACGTCTTGGCCCGTTTGCGCCCTTAAGGTTGAGGATGCGCGGTGGAGACGACGATTTCGGACAGGCGATCGATAACACAGGCACCATGGGTAAACAGCGCGTACTATCAGGCATCCAGCCCACCGGCAACCCCCACTTGGGGAACTACCTGGGCGCAATTCGTAACTGGGTTGAGCAGCAGCATAGCTTCGAGAACTTCTTCTGCGTGGTGGATCTACACGCGATTACCGCCCCCCACGACCCCAAAACCCTAGCTCAAGACACCCGCACCATTGCTGCCCTCTACCTCGCCTGTGGCATTGATCTAGACACCTCCAGCATTTTCGTCCAATCCCACGTGCCGGCCCATAGTGAGCTAGCCTGGCTGCTGAGCTGCATCACTCCCCTCACCTGGCTGGATGACATGGTGCAGTTCAAGGAAAAGGCTATTCGCCAAGGCGAGAATGTGGGCGCAGGTTTGCTGATGTATCCCGTGCTGATGGCGGCGGATATTTTGCTCTACGATGCCGACAAGGTACCCGTGGGCGAAGACCAAAAGCAGCATTTAGAACTCACCCGCGACATCGCCGCCCGCATGAACTACCAATTTGGCAGCGAGGAAGCGCCGGTGCTGAAAATTCCCGAGCCGCTGATCCGCAAGGAAGGCGCGCGGGTGATGAGCCTCACCGACGGCACCCGCAAGATGTCGAAGTCCGATCCCTCCGACCTCAGTCGCATTAACCTGCTGGACTCCCCCGAGGAGATCCAGAAAAAGGTGAAAAAGTGCAAAACCGATCCGGTGCGCGGTCTAGAATTTGACAACCCCGATCGCCCCGAATGCCACAACCTGCTGACGCTCTATATGCTGCTCTCCGGGCAAACCAAGGACGCCGTGGCCGCCGAATGTCGCGATATGGGCTGGGGGCAGTTCAAACCCCTGTTGACCGAGACAGCGATCGCCGCCCTAAAACCCATCCAAGATCGCTATGCTGAGATCATGGACGACCCCAGCTACCTCGACTCCGTCCTAGCCCAAGGGCGAGACCAGGCCAGCGCCATCGCCAATGTCACCCTCAACCGCGTGCGCCATGCCATGGGCTACGCTCCATCTCCTCCGTTGGGATCATGACCTCACCGCCATCCACCGATATCTTAGAGCTGTTGCGGGACGACTACCGTCGCTTTCCCCACGACCAGACCTACTCGATCTACGCCGACGATGTGCGGTTCAAAGACCCGATGAACGAATTTCGCGGGTGCGATCGCTATCGGCAGATGATTGGCTTCATCCAAACCTGGTTTCGGGAGCCCCAGCTCGATCTGCATCAGATCAACCAGGAGGGCGATCGCATTCGCACCGATTGGACGCTGAGCTGGACAACTCCCCTGCCCTGGCAGCCCCGCATTCACATCAACGGCTGGAGTGAGCTCCATCTCAATGCCGACGGCAAGATTTCTGCCCACATCGACTACTGGCACTGCTCGCGGCTGGATGTCTTGGCCCAGCACCTGCCTTGGGCGATCGCTCAGAAAAAACGATAGAGTAGAACTACATCAACAAATGTAAACGTTTCTCATCTTTAGGAAAGGCTCGGAACTCCATGCGCGTAATTTTGATGACCGGTAAGGGCGGCGTTGGCAAAACCTCGGTTGCGGCTGCCACCGGCCTCCGCTGTGCAGAACTCGGGTACAAAACCCTGGTCTTGAGCACCGATCCTGCCCATTCCCTAGCCGACAGCTTTGACCTAGAGCTATCCCACGATCCCACCCTGGTGCGTCCCAATCTTTGGGGAGCGGAGCTGGATGCGCTGATGGAGCTAGAGGGCAACTGGGGAGCCGTGAAGCGCTACATTACCCAAGTCCTGCAGGCACGAGGGCTAGAAGGGGTTGAAGCCGAGGAGTTGGCGATCTTACCCGGCATGGATGAAATTTTTAGCCTAGTGCGCATGAAGCGCCACTACGATGAAGGCGAGTTTGATGTGTTGATTATCGACTCAGCCCCCACTGGCACCGCCCTGCGGCTCCTGAGCCTACCAGAAGTCGCCGGTTGGTATATGCGTCGCTTTTATAAACCGCTCCAGGCCGTCTCCGTGGCCCTGCGTCCCTTAGTAGAGCCGTTCTTTCGCCCCATCGCTGGCTTCTCCTTACCCAACCAAGAGGTGATGGACGCACCCTACGAATTTTATGAACAGATCGAAGCATTGGAAAAGGTGTTGACCGACAATACCAAAACCTCGGTGCGCTTGGTGACCAATCCCGAAAAAATGGTGATTAAGGAATCTCTGCGCGCCCATGCCTACCTAAGCCTCTACAACGTAGCCACCGATATGGTGGTGGCCAACCGGATCATTCCCGATGAAGTCACCGATCCCTTTTTCAAGCGGTGGAAAGAGAATCAAGAGCAGTATCGTCGCGAGATTCACGACAACTTCCACCCCCTGCCGGTGAAGGAAGTGCCGCTCTATTCCGAAGAGATGTGTGGACTGGAAGCCCTCGATCGCCTCAAAGAAACAATCTACGGCTCCGAAGATCCCACCCAGGTCTATTACAAAGAAACCACGCTTCGGGTGGTGCAAGAAGACAATCAATACAGCCTCGAAGTCTATTTGCCCGGCATTCCCAAAGATAAGGTAGACCTGAGCAAAACCGGCGATGAGCTGAATATTCGCATCGGCAACCATCGCCGCAATTTGGTGCTGCCTCAAGCCCTAGCGGCCCTGAAGCCCTCCGGAGCCAAGATGGAAGATGATTATCTCAAGATTCGATTTAGCTCTTGAGACGCGGCCAGATGAGCTAGGGTTTGTTCAATATCCTCAAAGGACGGACGGTAGGCAGGCTTGGGGTTGACGCAGGCCTGCTGCAGGCGATGCAGATCGTCAATCACATCTTCATAGGAAGCCAAAGCGTCTAACTTACATCGGGTTACTAGATCCTCCAGCAAACAGCCAAACGCCCGCACCTCCAGATGTTCGAGAGCATAGCCAAAAACTGCATCCGTTGGATCGTAAAACGAGGCCGCGCCAAAATCGCTCAGCAAACTCTCTCCCTGGTCATTCACTAAGGTGTTGTGGGGATAGAGATCGCCATGGAGAATGCCCCTAGCATGAAGCCGCGCCGCCGCCGAGGCCACCCCCTGCACCGTCGCCAGAATAGCTGACAGGGAAAATGTTTGCTCCGCAGGATAGGTATCGCGGGTGCAGGTCTCCAGATTAGGCGGCCCTGCCAGCACGCCATAGCCAGGGGGAATCAGGTCAAACACCAGTCCATCTTTTTGATGGGGATGGTTGACCAACCGCCCCAGCAGCTTCACCAAGTGGGGATGATTGCCCGCCGCGATACAGGCCTGCATTTCGTCTGCCGGAAAGCCATCGCTGGTGATCTCGCCCTTAAAGACTTTCACCGCCACCCGCTGGGGTGGATCGCAATGCCAAATCGCCTGGGAAATGACACCCGATGCCCCCTGCCCCAGCACCTTGCCCACGGTGAGATCCGCCCAGTCAATGGCGGGGAGCGATCGCTCGTCCCTTGACCCAGTCGCACAAAAGGGATTGCCCGCATAGGCTAGCCAAGAGAGTTTCGGCAAATGCAGCAGCCAGTCGGGCAGGGCATCGAGGTGATTGGCCGCCAAGCGGATCAGCTCTAGGTTGTGACAATGGGCCAGCTCTGGGGGAAGCGATCGCAGTTGATTGCCTGCCAGCATTAGTTTCTGCAGGTGCTGACATTGACCGATCTCTGCAGGCACGTGGGTGATGTGATTATCGGTGAGAATCAACCAGCGCAGCCGGGGAGATAGCACCGCCGCTGGTAGGGTATGAAGCTGGTTAGACTTGAAGCCCAGGATCGTCAGAGACGGACAGCGGGCGACCACCTCCGGCACCGTCTCAAAGTTGTTCTTAAAGCAAAATAATGCCTTGAGGCGGGTAAACTGACTGAGCTCATCGGGGAGCGATCGCAGTTGGTTGTTCGATAGATCAAGAACCTCTAGAGAATCTTTCAGTTGCAGTAGCTCTGGGGGAAATTCCGTCAAGTTGGCAGATATATTAATCCGCGTCGCCCCAGCTAGTTGACCCGATCGCAGTGCAGTTAATGTATCCATCGGCTATCGTTCCTCAAGGGTCATGCAAGAGCAGACTTGATATCGAGTTCCACGTTTTCACGTTCCCCTGAGTGAGGGGAGTGAGGGCATCATCGCGGTGTTGCAGCACACCCAAGATCGACAGAGCCCGTCTATCCTCGCCAGGAAACATCGTATGGCGTTGCTGAATCTAGGTGTGAACCGCAACATCTACCCTCACCCTAGCCCTCTCCCAAAAGGAAAGGGGACAAGAGTTTTAACTCCCTTCTCCCTAGGGAGAAGGGTTGGGGATGAGGGCAATTCATCCTGCTATCCAGCAATGCCCATCGTATCGTCCCCCATCATAGCCCTAGAGCCACGGCGGTGTATTCAGCACACATAGACAGGGATCCTGGGCCAGCCATTGCGAACCCACCTGATGCAACGCCGCCATCACCGGCTGCAGTTGCTGGCCCTTCGGCGTCAACGAATATTCTACCCGAGGCGGCACCTCCGCATAGACACGTCGCTCGACTAGCCCATGGGACTCCAACTCCCGCAGGCGCTGGGTGAGGATCTTCGTGCTCACCCCAGGCAAGGCCGCCAGGAGTTCATGGGTACGGCGATCGCCTGCAAACAACTCTCGCAACACCAGGATAGACCATTTATTGCCCAGCAAATCCACCACAAATTGGATAGGACATTGAGCATCGATGCAAGGGTTATCGTTCGCCATACCATCCAACTGCTTCAGCCATAGAACATTAGCACGACAAGCTTGGTGACCCAATTTTGGAATTCTAGAAGCTTTGCCCTAGCACGTTGAACACCTTATACAAAAGTATATATTTCTTAAAACATACCTCAGACTCAGGCAGGACGCCAATGCTTTACTTGTGGTTACTATGGGGCGGCTGCGGTAACTGCCTTGTAAGCGATCGCCACTTCAGGGAAAGATGTTGCTCAACACCGATAAGAACCAACATAGTTCAAGCACGTTATGGTCAGTTCTACTCCCTCCCCTGAAGCAGCGATCGCCCGTCCAGGCATCAAAGCCCCAGTTCAAGAAACTCTCCTAACACCGCGATTTTATACCACCAATTTTGACGCCGTTGCTCAGATGGACTTGTCTGGGCATGAAGACGAAATGGAGTCGGTTTTAGCCGAATTGCGGGCCGACTACAACCGCTATCACTTTGTGCGCAACGAGGAATTCAACCAGTGCTGGGATAGCATTGATGGCGAAACTCGTCGGGCATTTATCGATTTTCTCGAACGCTCTTGCACTTCAGAGTTTTCGGGTTTCTTGCTGTTCAAAGAACTCTCTCGCAAGCTCAAGGGACGCAGCCCAGTCTTATCGGAAGCCTTTGAGCTGCTAGCGAGGGATGAAGCGCGCCACGCTGGCTTTTTGAATAAGGCCATGGCCGACTTCGGGCTATCGCTCGACCTCGGCTATCTCACCAAAAACCGTACCTATACGTTCTTCCCACCAGAATGGGTCATCTACACCGTTTATTTGTCTGAAAAAATTGGCTACTGGCGCTATATTCTGGTATTCCGCCATCTTGAACGCCATCCCGAGCATCGTATCTATCCTCTATTCAAATATTTTGAGAGCTGGTGTCAGGACGAAAATCGTCACGGTGACTTCTTCAAAGTTTTGCTGCGATCGCAACCTAAACTTTGGAAAACCTGGACAGGACGCCTCTGGGCCCGCTTCTTCCTGCTCACTGTTTTTGTCACCCACACCCTCACGGTACTAGAACGGGCATCGTTCTACGAATCCATTGGTCTCGATGCGGATCAATACAACAAAGACGTGATTCGCAATACCAATGAAACCGCCCGACGCGCCTTTCCTAGCATTCTAGACACCGATCATCCCCAGTTCTTCCCCCGACTGCAGGCCTGCGCGATCGCCAATCAACACCTCGCAGAGATTGCCAGCGCTAAGCGTCCTGGCATCCTCAAATTCGTCCAAAAACTGCCCTGGATTGCCGTCATCCTTTGGCACATGATCTGCCTTTACCTGCTGCCATCGGTCAACGCAGAAACATCAAGAGCAACGGTTCATTAACATTCAAGTAGTTGGAGTACATCATGACTCAGTTATCTGCTCGCCTCCGGGAAGGCACTCAGCAGTCCCATACCGCTGCTGAAAATACGGCTTTTATGAAATGCTTTTTGAAAGGCATTGTCGAACGGGAACCCTTGCGCAAGCTATTTGCCGATCTCTATTTCGTCTATAGCACTCTCGAAGCAGCCTTTCAGCACTACATTGACCATCCCATCGTTGGGGCCATGTATTTCCCCGACCTGAACCGCGCCGACCAGCTAGCCAAGGATCTCGCCTATTACTACGGCGACACCTGGCGCGACCAGATTACGGCGACGCCAGCGGGTGTGATCTATTGCGATCGCATCAAAACCATCGCTGAAACCGATCCAGTGCTGCTCATTGCCCATTCCTACACCCGCTACATGGGCGATCTATCCGGCGGACAAAGCCTGAAAAATATTATTCGCTCAGCGCTCGACCTCCCCGACGGTGTAGGCACCGACATGTACGAGTTTCCTGCCCTAGCCACACCAGCAGCAAAGCGCAGCATCAAGGAACAGTATCGCCAAACCTTAGATTCCTTACCCTTAGACGACGAGACCATTGAACGCATCGTTGCTGAAGCCAATGATGCCTTTACCCTCAACCGCGACGTGATGCATGAGCTCGAAGACGAGGTGAAAGCCGCCATCGGTGACCACACCTTTGACCTGCTGACTCGCCAAGATCGCCCCGGCAGCACCGCCCGCTGTCCTCACCACAGCAGCAGCGATCGCGAGCTAGTTGTAGGTTAGGCAATCCTCGATCTCCCCTGGTCTCGAAAACGCGGGGGGATCCCAAGGGATCGCTCTTACGCGTCCAGCTCTTTGATGCAGCACCACCATCGAAGAGCTGGCACGCCCCAGAGCCATGTCGGTGTCTTGACTCATATCAAATCCGCTTAGATGCTCGCTCTTCATTGCAAGGCGGTGGCAGTACCCAAATGTCTGTAGCCCCTTGACCAAGGGGGCGGCGAAGCGGGGATCGAATGCAGGGTGTCTTAGCCATGACCATTCAACCGGACTTGACCAACCCCTCTCGTTTTCATCACACCTTAATGCCTGTCCATTATGAAATCCTTATCTCAAACCGTTCAGTTTGACGCCGATCTGCTCAATAAATATAATCAACCCTTACCGCGCTACACCAGCTATCCTCCCGCCACTGAACTATCCTCCGATTTTAATCTCAACGATTTTCGGGCAGCGATCGCCCTCGGCAACTATAAGAAAACACCCCTATCCCTCTACTGCCACATTCCCTTTTGCGAAACCGCCTGTTATTTCTGTGGTTGCAACACCATTGTCACCCCGCGTAAAGGCATTGCTACCCCCTACGTAGACTATCTCTCTCGCCATATTCAGCAAATCGCGCCCTTAGTCAGCCGCGATCGCCGCGTGCATCAACTTCACTGGGGCGGCGGTACGCCCAATTATCTCAGCCTGACTCAGGTTGACATCCTGTGGGAACAGATAAACCAGCATTTTACATTTGATGATGCTGCCGAAATTTCCATCGAAATCAATCCACGGGATGGCGATCGCCACTATCTGCATAGTCTACGGCAGCTCGGCTTCAACCGCATTAGCTTTGGCATTCAAGACTTTAACCCCACGGTGCAAGCCGCCATCAATCGGATACAGCCTGAATCCATGTTGTTTGACGTCATGGACTGGATTCGGGAAGCCAGATTTGAGAGTGTCAACGTTGATCTGATCTACGGTCTGCCCTACCAAACCGTCGATACATTCCGAGAAACCGTCGAAAAGACCCTAGCACTCAATCCCGATCGCATCGCTGTCTTCAACTTTGCCTATATTCCCTGGCTGAAGCCGATTCAAAAGCGGATGCCCGAGTCGGAAATGCCCAGCAGTGCCGAAAAGCTGAAAATCTTGCAGCAAACCATCGCCCAATTGACCCAAGCTGGCTATGTGTTTATCGGTATGGATCACTTTGCCAAACCCAATGACGAGTTGGCGATCGCTCAACAGGCCGGCGAACTCCACCGCAATTTCCAAGGCTACACCACCCAGCCCGAATCTGACCTACTGGGCTTTGGCATGACCTCCATCAGCATGTTGCAGGATGTCTATGTGCAAAACCATAAGCGCATCGGCGATTTCTACCGTGCCCTGGATGCCGACCAGTTGCCCATCGACAAAGGCGTGCGCCTCACCCAAGATGATCTAATTCGGCGCACGGTGATTATGGAACTGATGTGCCAGTTCCAGCTCTCGGTGCAAGACCTAGAAGCCAAGTATCACCTAGGGTTCGACCTAGAATTTAACGACTATTTTGCGCCGGTGCTCCCCCAACTGGATGCCCTAGAAGCCGATGGTCTGCTCAAACGCTGGGGAGATGGCATTGAAGTCACCCCTAGCGGCCGCCTGCTGATCCGTAACATCGCCGCTGTGTTTGATACCTACCTGAGCGCTCGCACAGGTAACACCTTTTCGAAGGCGATTTAAACACCGGCTCCAGACCTACCCATGGGTCGCACATGACCCATCCCAGTTCAATCTGGCCAACTTGGGACGTTGCTGATCACCCAACGTGCTGATCACCCCAATCAATGGGAATCTGTACGTCTTAGCACAACTTTCATCAGGATTCTCATGCCTTGTGCTCGTCAGCAACACCCAAGCTGAACGTCCTGGGCCGCCGAGCCTCCAGGACAATCCAAACCCCTAGCTCGTTGTGTTGTGTGAGGTCATTCATGTCCGTTAGTTCTCTACCACCCCATCCCAGTCGCTATCCTCTCAACTGGATTGCCGTTGCATTATTCACCACCGTCCATGCCCTAGCGTTGCTGGCCCCATGGTTTTTCTCATGGTCAGCCCTAGGCGTGATGCTGGCCCTCCACTGGCTCTTTGGCAGCATCGGCATTTGCCTTGGCTACCATCGTCTCCTCAGCCATCGCAGCTTCCAAGTCCCCCGCTGGCTGGAATATGCGATCGCCATCATTGGCGCACTGGCCCTACAAGGCGGCCCCATTTTCTGGGTGGCAGGCCATCGTCTGCACCACGCCCACACCGAAGATGTGGAGCAAGATCCCTATTCTGCCAAGCGCGGCTTTTGGTGGAGCCATATGCTGTGGATGATCTATCCCCACCCAGATTTCTTTACCTACGATCGCTACCAAAAATTTGCCCCCGACCTAGCCCGCCAAGGCTTTTACCGCTGGCTCAATAGCAACTTCCTGCTGCTGCAAATCCCCCTAGGGTTGCTGCTCTATGCCCTCGGCGGTTGGTCATTCATCATCTACGGCTTGGTCTTGCGCGCCGTCTTGCTCTGGCATAGCACCTGGTTCATCAACTCCGTCACCCACATGTGGGGCTATCGCACCTTCCACGTCAACGACAATTCCCGAAACCTTTGGTGGGCAGCGATCTTGACCTACGGTGAAGGCTGGCACAATAACCATCACGCCTATCCCCACGTGGCCAAAGCAGGCTGGCGCTGGTGGGAAGTCGATGTTACCTGGTGGGCGATCTGGCTGCTCAAGTCGGTCGGTCTGGCCCGAGAGGTTGTTATGCCGCCAGAAAAAGCTCTTGCTCTTGCTGTTCAACCGGTGCAGCGATCGCTCTAATATCGCTGTACCAAAGCCAACTTGCACAGATAGCAGTCGGGGTGTAGCACTTACACCCCGTTTTTTGTTGCCCTTGAGTTGACCTGATGCCTTTGGCGTCACTACGCAAATGGGCAGGCTACACCTTTCTTGAATCTTGTTAGGCTGTATACCCCCCCTCCATGAATGGATATACAGCCATGAAAATCTCCGATTGGATGAGCCTCATTTGTCTACTCATTGCCCTAGCGATTCTGTGGCGATTTCGACATATTGTGCTGCTCCTGTTTGCCGCGATGGTGATTGCGATCGCACTGAATAGTATCGTGCGCCGTCTCGTCAACCAATTTCGAATACCCCGTGGTCAGGCAGTAGGACTCACGTTGGGGCTAGTCTTTTTAAGCCTTGTGCTGTTTATCATTCTGGTGCTGCCCCTGTTTGTCAAGCAGTTTGAACAAGTCCTAGAACTGGTGCCCATGGGCTTTGAGCGACTGCAGGAATGGGGAACGGCCCTCTTGGAAGCCCCGCCGCCTTGGTTTCCAGAACAGGCTACTCCCACAGAAATTCCTTCGCTTTCAGATCTGATCAACCAATTTGGAGACGTTGGCGGCGAGTTTTTCAGTAACTTCTTTAGCTTCTTCTCCGAATCTTTGACGACGCTGCTGCAACTCTTACTCTTGATGGTGATCAGCTTGATGCTGTTGATCGATCCCCTGTCCTATCGTCGTCTGATGCTGCGATTGTTTCCCAGTTGGTATCGCCGTCGCGCCGATGAGATTTTAACCAAGTGCGAAGATGCACTGCTGTGCTGGCTGGTGGGTGTCTCCATTAGTTCGCTGTTTGTCGCCAGCGTCAGCTTTGTTGGACTATTGGTGCTGGGGGTGCCTTTCCCCTTTGCCAATGCCATGCTGGCAGGCATTTTCGACTTCATTCCCAATATCGGCCCAACCCTGAGTATCATCTTTCCCATCATTGTGGCCCTGTCCCAATCCTTTGGCAGTGCGATCGCGGTGATTGTGCTCTATGTCGTGATCCAAAACTTAGAAAGCTACTGGCTCAACCCCATGGTGATGCAAAAGCAGGTCTCCCTGCTGCCCGCTGCCACCCTCACAGCCCAGATCTTTTTCGCCACCTTCCTCGGGCCAGCGGGGCTAATTCTGGCGCTTCCCCTCGCGGTAGTGTGTAAAACCTGGATCGAGGAAGCCTGGATGATCGACATCCTGGAAAAAGACCAGCCCGACGCTAAAGACCTATCTGCTCTCTCTGACGTGGAACAGGAGGGCCCCGCACCTGAAGCCTCACAATCCTGATATAGACCTTGAACCAGATTTGATCTGAGTATAGATACACCAATGGGGTAGAGCCGCAGCCCCACCCCACTGGTGTATCCGTAAATGTCTACTACAGATTTGACAAGGCTGAGCTCTAAGACTGGCTCGACACCGTCAACTCTTCCTGCTTCTTCAAGCGACGCTTGCGGGCATAGAGTTGGATAATCACCGCGATCGCCAACACCGCCGCTCCAGTTCCCCAAGCCGTGGCGCTGGTGGGCAGACTGTTCTTAAAGATAGCTAGCAGCACAATCAAGCCCAGCAAAATCGTAGGAATTTCGTTAATCCGCCGCATTTGCATACTGTTGATCGTGCAGGTATCTTCAGCAAGCTGGCGCTGCAGCCGTCCGCAGTAGAAGTGGAAGCCCAACAGAATCGCGACCAAGAGCAGCTTCACATGCAGCCATGCTTCCCGCATCACGTGGGGTTCTGTGGCAACGATCGCGATCGCCATGGTGATGGTGAACATCATGGCGGGCATCATGATCAGCTTATAGAGACGCTTCTCCATCCTGCTGTATTCTTCCTTGAGCGCCGAGCGGATGGGTTCGGGTCTCTCTTCTGTTTCGATGTGATAAACAAAGAGGCGCGGTAGATAAAATAACCCAGCGAACCAGGCTACAAAGCCAATGATATGAAATGCTTTAAACCAAAGATATGCCATGATGCGCTATAAACGTTTGCTAAGACGACCATCTTTTATATTACCGAGGATGGCTGGCGGTCTAGACCCAGCCCCCTGGATATAGTGTTGATTCTTAATATTTATAGCGCTTCGGCAGAATAGAACCGCAGTAGACTCAACAGAATTCCATGGCTAGAGGACAGACAAGGCGTTCCAAGCCCCCTATCTCACAGGTGCGATTAATTACGATGATTGTTGCTGTAGGGCACATTTGCCCCAGCCCACTGCAGCTTTTCGCGTAGGGTGCGGTAGTAGGAATAGTTTTCTCGCAGCATGATGAACTGGGCGGGGCGATCGGCCATGCGCACGTCTACTCGCTGTCCTGGCCAGATCGAGGTGGCTAGTACGCCATCCATCCACAGCTTGGTGTTGAGTTCCCGATCGGCCAAGGGCCAAATGCTGACCACCGAGCCGCAGGGGAGAATGATCGGACGGCTGGATAGACTCAGGGGACAAATGGGGGTGATGGCGATCGCATCCATGCCGGGATGAAGAATCGGGCCATTGGCCGCCACGGTGTAGCAGGTGGATCCCGTGGGCGTGGCCACAATCAGCCCATCGCCTTGGTATTGATCTACCACTTCGCCATCGATGGCTAGCTCTAGAATCGACGTGATCATGCGATCGGCAGAGGCGGGCTTCACGCACATCTCGTTCAAGGCAAAAAAGCGATCGCTCACCGGCTCCAAATTAGTATGGTTGCCCTCAAAGGTTGCCCCTTGGAGCATCATCCGCTGCTGCACCGCAAAGCGATCGTCGCGCAGCCGATCCCACACTTGGTCTGAATCTTGAAACACATCGAGGGGCTCGGTCAAAAAGCCCAAATGACCGCCCACATTCACCGCCAAGATCGGAATACCATCCGGCGATAGATGCCGAGCAGCGGCCAAGGTTGTCCCATCGCCCCCTAGCACGATAGCTAGGTCAATGGGCTGGGACACAGAAGCTAGAAAAACCGGGTAGGGATTGTCTTTTGGCCCACTGGGGCCCATTAAGACACGACATCCCCGCGCTTCGAGCTGCCTAGCGCAGGTTTCAGCGACCCGCTGGCTATTCCGGTCTCCAGCTTTGTGGGCAATAATAACTTGCTTTAAATCCACTCCCTTACCACTTGAGGAGGTTGAATTGCTCCATATCCACCGTGTTGCGATTACGGTAGATGGACAGCACAATAGCTAGCCCCACCGCCGCTTCCGCCGCCGCAATTGTAATCACAAACACCCCAAACACCTGGCCCTTAATGCTAGCCGGATCGAGGTAGTTGGCGAAGGCAATCAGGTTGAGGTTGACGGCATTCAACAATAGTTCGATCGACATCAGCACCCGAATGGCGTTGCGGCTGGTGACTAGACCATAGATGCCGATACAAAACAGGGCCGCTGCTAACAGTAGAAAATACTGGAGAGAAATCATGACTATATACAGAGTACAGACAGAGTACAGACTAAAAACACCACATCAACAGGAAGCGATCGCCCCGGAGCGATCGCCTCTAGATTTCCCTAACTCTCCGAGTCACCGGGGGTTGTCGCCACCCCAGCCAACTCCCGAGGGCGCTCGGGCAAGGTCAAGGCTGGACGCTGGATAGAATCGACATCTAGGTCAGGCAGAAAGTCTCGCCGTGCCAGCACGATCGCCCCAATCAAAGCAATCAGCAGCAGCACCGACGCCAGCTCAAACGGCAGCAAGAAGTCACTAAACAAATGCTGACCAATAATCACCGTCGCGTTGTCTCCCGCAGCCGGAAGCAGCGACACTTGCCAAGGGGTGGTTAAGATCATCGCGCCTAGGAGGGCAAACAGCCCAACACAGACCGCCGCCGTCGCCGCTCGCCCCAGCCACACATTTTTCAGGGGTACGAAATCTTCCTGCTTGTTGACCAACATGATGCCGAACAGGATCAAGACATTCACCGCGCCGACATAGACCAACACTTGGGCCGCCGCCACAAAGCCTGCATTCAGCAAAATATAGAGCCCAGAGATGCTAATAAACACCCCTCCAAGCAAAAAGGCTGAATAGACGATGCTGGATAGCAACACCACACCAAGGGCTGTGCCGAGCATCATCACGGCTAGCACCCCAAACGAAACGAGCTGAACTCCATCGGCTAAATTCACAACTGATGAATCTCCTTCTTTATCGGCTGATAATTGGGCCCACTGGCAGGATCGGCAACACAACGTCGTTTACTCCAGTTGCACCACCAACACCCATGAGCTACTTAGAGGTGGTTTCCTGTTCTTGTTCTTCCAGAATTTCATCTGGGGTCTTGCCAGACCGACGGGAACCCGCAGGCAGATCATGGGGATCCAAGACACCCTTGGGCAAATAGCCCAATTCCCGTAGAGGCGTCACCATAGGATCTTGGGTCACCTTATAGGGTAGACGGCCCAACGCTACATTATCGTAGTTCAACTCATGGCGATCGTAGGTCGCTAGTTCATATTCTTCCGTCATCGACAAACAGTTGGTGGGGCAATATTCCACACAGTTGCCGCAGAAAATACAAACGCCGAAGTCAATACTGTAGTGCTTCAGCTTTTTCTTCTTGGATTCTTTGTTAAATTCCCAATCCACCACAGGCAGGTTGATCGGGCAAACTCGTACACAGACTTCACAGGAAATGCACTTATCAAACTCGAAGTGAATGCGTCCGCGATAGCGTTCAGACGGGATCAGCTTCTCGTAGGGATACTGCACCGTGACGGGACGGCGCTGCATGTGGTCGAAGGTCACCGACAGACCTTGACCAATATACTTAGCAGCCTGCACCGTTTCTTTGGTATAGTCGCTGACTTGTTTGAGAAACTTCAACATGGTGTTTTGCTCTCTCGGTATGCTCAGATAATCGGCGTCTGCAATGGGTAACGCGAGGATAGACCGCCGTTAGAAATCGGTCTTAACCGCCAAAGGCGATAGGAAAGGCTAGCTTCAGCCCCGCCGTCACCAGTAAGTTGACGAGGGCGATGGGCAGGAGGAACTTCCAGCCTAGGTTCAAGAGTTGGTCGATGCGCACCCGAGGCACAGTCCATCGCACCAACACGGCTAGAAAGACCAGCAGGTAGGCCTTAAAGACCGTCATGACAATCCCCAAGGAGGCGGTGACAACCTGGAGCCAAGGCGTCGTTTCACTGATCCCCAGCCAACTGGCGATCAGATCGATGGAAATGGGAAATTCCCAACCACCGAGATATAGCACAGCTACCAGCAGGGCAGATAGCACTAGGTTAACGTAGGAACCTAGGTAGAAGAGGGCGAACTTCATGCCCGAATATTCTGTTTGGTAGCCTGCCACCAACTCTTCTTCCGCTTCAGGCAAGTCGAAGGGCAAACGCTCACATTCGGCCAGGGCAGACACCCAGAAAATCAGGAATCCCACCGGCTGCCGCCAGATATTCCACCCGAGGATACCGTAGCCCGACTGCTGTTCCACAATGTCGATGGTGCTTAGGGAGTTGGACATCATGACGATGGCCAAGACCGCGAGCGCCAAGGGAATTTCATAGCTGATCGACTGGGCAGCGGCCCGTAGCCCACCCAGCAATGCATATTTGTTATTGGAGGCATAGCCTGACATCAGCAGACCGATGGGGGCAATGCTCGACAGGGCAATCCACAGAAAAATGCCGACCCCGAGGTCCGTAATCAGCATGTGTTGTCCGAAGGGCACCACGATGAAGGAGAGGAACACCGGCACCACCACCAACACCGGGCCCAGGGTAAAGAGCCAGCGATCGGCTTTTGCCGGGACAATGTCTTCTTTAAATAAAAGCTTGACGCCATCGGCAACGGGAATCAACATGCCAAAGGGCCCAGCATATTCGGGGCCAATGCGTTGTTGAGCGGCGGCGGATACTTTTCGCTCTAGCCAGGTGGTGACCAATACGCCAACGGTGGCAGAGACCAGCATGAGCAGCAGGGGTAGGGGAACCCACACGGCCTTGGCCAGCTCTGCTGGCAGACCTAGCTGGATCAGGAGTTCAATAAAACTTCGCTGTAAATCAATACCAGATGAGTTCATACGCTCGAAGTTTGGTGGATGGGCTGCAACCCAGCTAAGCGATCGCTGATCCCTGGGTTGGGGAATCTTAGATGACTCAGCGGAGGTTGTATAAGCTGAACAGCTAATGGTTTTTCTACTGTTCAGTATATCGTTGCGTGACTTAACAATCGGACAGAGACCCCTAGGAAGTTTAGGAGAGTTTGATAAGTTGTGCTTAAGTGAGGGGCGATCGCTGCCGTTGCCATCCCCCCATCTTGATTCACCCGTAACCCAGCAAGCCTAGGCTGAGTCTGCTCTGTACCCTTTGAGCTTGGCATCTATCCCCATCTCGGCATCCCGTCAACATCCCGTCGGCATCAAGGATGATCTATGGCTGATCTCGATCAATCCTAAAGCCGCTGCCGCCGGGTGCGTTCTCGAACCGGCTCCTTGCTCAACGCTCTGCTGTTGAAAAACCGCCACCGGAGAGCGATCGCCCTCTAGAACGATCGCCTCCCGTGAAATTTTCGTTGGGAAT
>RECH01000086.1 GCA_007694125.1 Leptolyngbya sp. DLM2.Bin15 | reverse complement strand
CCGGCGGCGGCAACCACTGCACGATGTTATCCCTAAACTGACGCGTTTCTCCCGGTTGGCTAGGATCGAGAGGCGGCAGCAGCGTGCCCATCCCACCTTTTTCCGCCAAGAGCACCCCCTGCTGGTTGAGCAGTTGCAGGGTGACAATATCGCGCCCGCCATAAAAGTGAAAGAGTCGCTCCAGGTTTTGTAGGTTGATGTCAGCAATCAGAGAGCCTTGTAAACCAGACTGATTGTAGATCGGCACCAAAACTCGCATGTAGCGGGTGAGGTAGATATCAGAGGGCTCGGGCAGATAAAACTGAAGGCGGGCCTGATCCCTATCCAGCATGGTCATGGCATCTCGGGCATCCGTTTGAATATCGTCAAGCACTTGGGGTGAGGTGAGGCGGGACGATTCTGCTAACACCTGGCCTGCGCTATCCACCACGTAGAGCCCTAGAAAGTCATTAGAAGTCTGCTGAGCAGCTTCTAGACGCGCCGAGATCAACTCTGGATTAGCAAGATCAAGACCTACGGCCTTACGTTCGATGCGATGCACATGGTCGTCATACCAGGCTTGGATATTTTGAGTTGTGGTGCTGGAGGCCACGTCTAAACTGTTGAGAATATCGTTTTCTACGGTCTGAAACAGTTGCTGGCCATTGAAAATCATCAACAGCAAACTGGGCAGCAGCACAAACGATGCAAACAGGGTGAACACCGTTTGATGGAACGACACATGGCGCGATCGCCCTTCTTGGGAAGGACGGGAAAAGCAGCGCCCCATGTCAGCCATGAGAATGAGGTCTGCTAACAGCGCATTGACGATGCCATTGATCGATTGTTTGAGAGCCACCAAAATCGTACCTTGGGGCGCAACCTCCAAGAACACTCCGTAAAACAGCAGCACCGAAGGAATCCCGATCAGCAACCAATAGCCGATCACAATCATCAGTAGACTTTTGCTTTTGCGGGGATAGAGCAGACCCACGGCGATCGCTTCACCCACCAAAATCACTGTGGCATAGGGATGCCCCCACAGCACATAGGTGACACTGCCGACCAAGGCACTGGAAAACAACCCCCAAGCTAACCCGTAGCGGGCCAAGATCAGCAGGACAGCAATACTGCCAAAGAGAAAATCAACTCCAAAAAAGAGCTGAAACTTAAAAAAGTTGCCCAGCAAGCCCAGCCCGATTAACCCCCCTAGCAGCCCCCAGCTTTGCGGGGTGGTAGGCATGATCAAGGGAGTGGATGGAATCTTGTCCGCAAAACGTGAAAGCAGTGGTTGTCTACTCATGACTTGTTCATCAACGCCAATAGTAGCTACGCCTCCTAGACAACGATGCGATCGCATTCTAAGGCATGTGAATCGGAGCTACTGAAACCAAACTCAAACCAAACCCATTAAAAACCCTAGGGTAGATGTTCAGCAAAGAGTCTTAAAAGAAGCATCCCAATACACCATGAACAATCGTAACTCAGCTAACACAACTCAATCGGCAGAGTTAAACACGATCGCTCCACCTTGAATGGGATGGGAGATCCCTAGACATAAACAGGTCGTCATACATCCGTGGTTAGCACACCCTATTATGTATTAATTATTGCAAATTAACCTGAACTATGAAAAGTATCTATTACCTATGGGCATGAACATCCTAGGATTTGACCAGCAACACCTATGTTTTTTTTCACAAAAACACGTTTTTCTTAACGATAGTCCTACCCTAGTTTTGCTGTGAAACAGCCTGCCCAGGCGGACATAGACGATGGATAGGTCAGGGTTGAACCGGATTTTCTATCTTCAGTTTATCCCCTCTGCCGTTTCACATCATCACCATGCAAATTATCAAAAAAAAATCCCGCCCCTAGGGAACGAGATGGTTGAAATTGACGATAAACAAAGCTGAGTTTTGATGTTGAGCGGTTGGTAGGTCTCCAAACAAAACACTGAGGCTACATCTGGAGACCTAGATAGGACTTGAGATGAATCGGGGGCTACTGTAGATCCGGCAGACTGATCATTGTGATGAGTTTGCCGAACGGGTGACTATACCTTCAGGGTTGCTCAAGCATCATCCCGATGAATACCGGTGATCTAAATCCGACTTTTATGTGATTCTAATCACACCTTTAGTGGCCGATGCGGTTGTCTTCAATCCACTTCACCACGTCTGACTCCGACTCAGCGTAGAGGGCTTTGCCGGTGCCTGGATCGTAGGCATACCACCATGTACCGCCATCGGTGCCAGATAGCTTTTCAACTTGCAGCTTGGAGCTATCTTCAATGGCCACCAAAAGCCACTGCCAAAACCGTTGGATGAGGTTGAGCGAAGGGGCGATCGCTCCCTTGGTAGACCGAGTTGACCATTCCGCCGCTAGTTGCCGTTGTTCTACTTCCAGAAGCGCAAGCAGGCGACTGTCATTGTGCTGCCGGGCAGACTCCATGCGTCGGGCAAGGTGGGCGAGAAGATTGGTGTAGTGCTGATGATGCAGCCGCACATCGCTAGTTTGAGTCGCGTTCATGGCAATCCGGTTAAAAATGGAACTAATGATTAATTTTATTTCTGTAGCAATAGCTACTCTTTTATAGTAGCCGGTGTGGGTGTAAATGAACATACACCTAGAGAGGTTTGCACGGTGCATGTCTGGTATCTCTGACAACAGGGAGCGATCGCCCATCCTGGTAGAGATCATCTTAGGGCTGATATGTGGGAGGACGTAACGATGGGCCAGCATTTCGATGTCGCTCAATGCCCAATCCTGATGAGAAGAGGGTTGAGCGGAGTCGAAACCCGGTAGCTTTCATGGAAGGGAGTCCACCTACTTAGTCACCCGCACCCAACCTGATCGATGAACACATCGGCGGACTATTTTGGAACCCTACGCTATGACTCAGACCTCAACAGCTACGATTCCTGTCATTGACTTTGGGCCCTTTCTTCAAGGTGAGGAGAGCGATCGCCACCGCGTTGCCCAGGAGATCTACCAAGCCTGTTCCACCATCGGCTTCATGTATCTCCGCAATCACGGCATTCCCGTCGAACTCCTCCAGCAGTTATTAGCCCAGGCCCAAGCCTTTTTTCAGCTTCCCCTAGACCTCAAGCAAACCGTGGCGCGATCGCCTGAGACCAACTGCGGCTACATTGCTGTGCAAACCGAGCGCCTGGATCCAAGCCAGCCTTGGGATCTCAAAGAGGCCTTTAATATGGGCCTAGAGGTCGTCTGGCCCCCAGAGCCGGTGACCTTTCAGCCCGTGGTGTCAGAGTTTTATCGCTGCTGCACCGAACAGGTTGCCCCCAACGTGCTGCGAGCCTTTGCCATGGCTTTAGACCTGCCCCATCACTACTTTGACGACAAGCACGGTCGCAACTATTTTCTACGCATGTTGCACTACCCACCGGTTGACCAACAGCCCCAGCCTGGGCAACTGCGCGCCGGAGCCCACACAGACTATGGCAGTATTACCCTGCTGCTGCAAGATGACATCGGCGGTCTAGAAGTGCAAACCCGCGATGGGCAATGGGTGGCCGCACCACCGATTCCAGGCACCGTCGTGGTGAATGTGGGAGATGCCATGCAGCGCTGGACAAATGACATGCTCAGCTCCACTCGCCATCGGGTAGCCGTTCCCACGGGCGATGATGGTAAGCGATCGCGCTACTCCGTTGCCCTATTTTGCGATCCGAACCCTGAGGTGTTGCTCGACGGCCTACCCCAATGCATCACCAGCGATCGCCCCCGCCGCTATCCGCCCATCCTGACGCGCGATCATCTGCTCAGTAAACTCACCGCTACCTACTAAGTAGGGGACGTCACGATGGGCAAGCAGTTCAACGTCGCGCAAGGCTCCAGGTCTGACACGACGAGGGTTGAGCGGAGTCGAAACCCGGCAACGTAGCTGCATTCCCTGGGGTATGAGACGAGGGTTGAGCGGAGTCGAAACCCGGCATCTCAGCTCAAGGCTCCAATCCTGACAAGACGAGGGTTGAAGGGTCATGATTGAGAGATCCTGCATTCGATCCCCCGCTTCG
>RECH01000025.1 GCA_007694125.1 Leptolyngbya sp. DLM2.Bin15 | reverse complement strand
CTTGCCCCTACGACGATGGGAGACCGTGATTGCCAATCTAGCCAAGGAAAAGCAGGTGTGCGACCGCTTAGCCGCCAGCTTTGAGGACTGGATGCTAGAGCATTATCCCGGCCTCACCGTTGATTCAGTATCGAGTTCATGGCTGAACTACAACGTCTGCCACCAGGTTGAAGAACTCTGCACCCGTGGCCCAGTCTTCTGGGTCGTCGTTGATGGCTTGGGCTGGCTAGACCATCAGGCACTTCTGGCCATACTGACCGAGAACCAGGGACTAAAGCTAGAGCAAGGCCAAACGCCTCGGTTCAGCATTCTACCCACCAAAACCGAATATGCGAAGTGGAGCCTCTACAGCCAGCACCGCCCCAGCCACGACTCCTGGGAACCTAATGCCGGGAAAGGGTTTGCCATCGCCAACGGTAAGCGCTACACCGACAACGATGAAACGAAAGGACGGCTTAAAAAAGACATTGCGGCAGGCAAACTACAGCTTTACTGTTGGGATACCGACCGATTTGATAGCCTCTTCCATAAAGAGGTGGACTGGCAAAACCTCTATGCCGTCAAACGTCCACGGGTCTTGAGGGACATTGCCGCCGACATTCTACTCTTCGTCAATTTACATCCCCAAAAGGATGATCTACAAGTTGTCATTGCCAGCGACCACGGGCAACTCATGGGTATTTCCGACAAGCTAGCCAACATCCCAGAGGGGCTAGAGCCAAAAGGGCGCATGGCCATCGGCAAAGCAGAACACCCTCAACTAGCAACCCTAGATCAATCCCGCTTTGAACTCCCCCATGACATCAGTATCATCCGAGGCTCCAGCAGCTTCAGCTCCTTTAGCTACGGGGACGATAAGAGCATCATTGGGTGCCACGGCGGACTGTATCCCGAAGAAGTTGTGGTAGGGTTCTCAGTGCTCAGTCGATCCGTCAAACGTGCGCCTGTGATTGTCAAATGCTTTGGAGAAGGGCGACCTGGTGAGTCCAGTACCCTCAAGGTTGAGATCTATAATCCCAACCTGCTGGCGCTTGAAGACCTTAAGATAACAGTGCTTCAGCTCGGGACATTACAAGCTGGCCAAGCCTTGGAAGGGGTCGTTGAGCCCAAAGAAACTCAGACTGTCGAAATTTCAATTCCAGCATGGCCGGAGTTGCCGCCCTCCCACCCCGGCAAGCACCTGCCTCTAACAGGTACGCTTGAGTTTCGTTATCGTGATGCTGAGCTAAGCCTGGTTTCTCTCGACCAAGACTCAGCCATTGACGTCAATCAAATCTTTAGCAGCGGCATAGAGGGACTCGATGACTTCTTTGAATAGCACTACGACCTATAACGGCACACAAGTGCGCGAGATTTTTGGTAATCTCAGCATCGACAAGACTCGCCTACCCTCCAGCGGATTAACTGCCGCTGGAATTCCCAGCTTTGTCGCGGAATGGTTATTAGATAAGGTGACACCAGGGAGTGGTCAACTAACGAGCGCAGAAATCGAAAAAATTAACGCCTTTGTCACCAAAGCATTTCCCCGCAAAGACGATGCTAACGTTATTCGATATAAGCTAACTCAAGGTGAAGTCTGCAAGCTGATTGCCTTGCTTAAGGTAAGAGTCAAACTAGAGAAAGATCAAGACACTGTCCCTGATCCCCTCGCCCATATTCCTATTTTAAGCATGGATAACTGTAGTATTTCTACAGACCTAATTGAGCGCAATGAAATGCTGCTTCGGCAGGGAATATGGGGCAAAATTTCCCTTGCTTTACTTGATGGAAAACCTGAAATCATCGACTTTGATCCTTTCCAGTGCTCTAATGTTGATCTCCAAGCCTATGCCGACTGCCGTGCCCAGTTCAGCACAGACCAATGGCGAGACCTCATGTTTTGCTCCATGGGCTACAACCCAGAACACCCCAGCTATACCACTGAAGCAAAAACCTGGGTGCTGGCCCGCCTCCTCCCCTTAGTCGAAGCCAACTATCATGTCATGGAGCTGGCCCCAAAAGGCACCGGGAAAAGCTATGTCTATGAGAATATTAGCAGCAAAGTTTCCTTAGTCAGCGGCGGCAAAATTACTCGGGCACAGCTTTTCTTTAATGGAAGAAGCCGCGAAGTTGGAATTTTAGGTCGCCATGATGTGGTTGTACTGGATGAAGTGCAAAGTCTGACCTTTGATAATCCTGACGAGATGGTTGGCCCACTCAAAACCTATTTGGCCAGCAATCGCTACAACTGTGGGGGTTTTGGTGATATTTCTAGCGACTGTTCGTTAACTTTGCTAGCAAATATTGAATTGGATACCTATCTTCAGCCCAGAAATCCTGATAATTTAATTGCCGATCTCCCTAAATTTTTCAGCGAAACAGCCCTCCTAGATCGCTTTGCAGGCATTATTCCAGGCTGGGAGATTCCCAAATTCAAGCGTGAAATGGCCGCTTCCCAGGTCGGGCTAAAAATGGACTTTTTCGGCGAAGCTCTCCTGAGTCTCCGGCGCGATAACCGCTACTTGGCCTACGCCCAGCAACATACTCAATTCGACCATACCGCCACTGTTCGAGATCAAAATGCCATTCTTAAGTCCGCCTCTGGGTTTCTCAAAATTCTCTACCCTCACCTAGATCTGACCCTGATGGACTACGAGCGGGACTGTCTCAAGCCTGCCTGTAGACTCCGCCAAGCCATTCGCAACTCAGAATATTACCTAGACGACGAATTTCGTCAATTTGGCCGCGATATCCTCGTAGAAACCATCTAACGCCCAATCCAAACTAACCCCCTGATAGCCAGCCCCAGGCGTAGGGGCGAGGTCTCCTCGCCCTTCCCCAGGAGGCATCAGCGGGCGGGGAGACCCCGCCCCTACGGTTTGCCCGATTGGGAATGGGGGTTTTCTCACGCAGATTTGGTATCAACCCCACCGACCGCGCCACCCTGGCCCAAATCGCCCCCACCGCCCTAGACTTGTACTACGATCAGATCACTACCCAATTTTTCTCTCGACAAGCATTGCCGATGCTACCCTAGCCGTGTTTTAGTTCACATCAGCAATCACTATGAAACACCCAAAGCTCGATGTCATCTTAAACGCCGTTAAAGACTATCTAAAGATCCTCTACTCAGATCGTCTTCAGAATATTATTTTATACGGCTCCCAGGCCAGGGCAGATAGTCATCTTGATTCTGATATTGATATTGATATTTTAGTAGTACTAGATAATCTCACAAATCCCTACCTAGAAATTGACAAAACAGGAGATTTTATCGCCCATCTATGCCTTGAGTATGACATTGTAATTTCTCGACACTTTATTTCTTCCGATAAATTCACCTCTGGCCAAAATCCCTTTCTTGAAAATATTAGAAATGAAGGAATTGTCCTATGACGGAAGAATTAGAAGCTTTTCTTAAAAAAGCTAAGGAAAGCCTAGAAGCTTCTATAGCGGTTTCCTAGTGGATGAGGTACGCCCCAACAAGCTCCATGGCCTGATAACAAGGGGCTTAAGCCCCTTGCCTGTACTTCGCTGGAATGAGAACCGCTATAACTGGGCCGTTGAAGCGCGTTATCCCATTCATGGTGACGATCCCACAGAGGATGAGGCCCAATCTGCGGCCTATCTTGCCCAAGGAATCTGGCAGGCCGTATATCAGGATTTACTCAAAAGACTAGGGGATCTCTAATGCTTTCAGCTTGCCTATTGCTATAGCGAATGACCCCCACCGCCCTAGACCTGCACGACGATTCAGAGTACCGTTGCCCTGTTATCCCTGGAATTACCCTTCCTGACGATGATCTATCTCGACTACCACGCCACAACTCCCGTTGATCCAAGGGTGGCGGCAAAGGTTTTACAGGCGATGACGACGGATTTTGGCAACGCCAGCAGCCTCGATCATGAGGTGGGGGATCGGGCCGCAGCCGCCGTGAAACAAGCCACTCGCCCCATTGCCGACCTGGTGGGCGCTACCCAAAAAGACATCCTCTTTACCTCTGGAGCCACCGAAAGCCTCAACCTCGCCATCCAAGGCACAATCAACGCTCTA
>RECH01000226.1 GCA_007694125.1 Leptolyngbya sp. DLM2.Bin15 | reverse complement strand
GATTAGGGCAAGATGTCGTTCAACGTCGCTCCATGCTCAAACCGGATCAAAGAGGGTTGAGCGGAGTCGAAACCCAGCAAGCTCCATTGAATGGAGTCCATCTACTGATATCAGTCCTGTTGAAGGGGCATAGCTGGGACATCCTGCATTCGATCCCCCGCTTCGCCGCCCCCTTGGCAAAGGGGCTACAGACATCTAGGTGCTACCACAGCCTTGAATGCCTGGTGTGTCTAACCAGACTTGATATGAGCAGTTATTGGTGGATATTGGTCAGTTCACCTAAGGGTGGGGACGTGCCTTGATCTGGCCATCTTCTAGGTAGGCAACCTGATCGGCAACATCAACAATGCGGGGATCATGGGTGACCATCAACACCGTTGCCTGTTCTTCCTTCGCCAGTTTGCGCAAAACATCAATCACTGCGTGACCGCTTTGGGAATCAAGAGCAGCCGTGGGTTCATCGGCCATGATGATGCAGGGATTGCCCACCAAGGCCCGGGCGATCGCCACCCGTTGCTTTTGCCCACCGGATAGATCCCGTGGCAGATTATTGGCCTTGTCGCCCAGCCCTACCCGGTCGAGCAGGTCCCGAGCTGCCACTAGCGATAGATGTTCGCGAGTGCCGCGCATTTTCAGGACAAGGGCCACATTTTCGGCCGCCGTCAGGGCTGGAAATAAATTAAAACTCTGAAAAATAAACCCGATATGCTTCAGGCGAAACTGGGCAAGCTGCGATCGCGCCATACGCGTAATATCTTGCCCCAGCAGCGTCACCGTGCCCGATGTGGGTGTGAGAATGCCACCCAAAATCGACAGCAGAGTGGTTTTGCCGGATCCGGAGGGCCCCATAAGCAGTTGAATCTCACCTTTGCGCACCTCTAGATCAACATCTTTCAGGGCCTGAAATCGCTGGGTGCCATTCTGAAACACCATACTCACCTGCTTGGCCGCAATCGCAATAGGCGTATCTGCGTCAGAAGCGATCGCTTCGCAGAGAGAACGAGTGTAATGGGATGGTTGGATGATCGGCTGATTAGAAAAGGTGGTCATGATCGAAGATTACACGGAAGCCGTGCCCTGTATCCGCCAGTTTGCCGTGAGGAGGGGGGCACTTCTATCCTAATCAACTTTCGCCATGCTTTATGGGTACAAGGGTCACCTTCGGGAGTGGCACAGGCAAGCTGCCATCCGTCTATCCCCTGATCCCTTAGGCTTTGAAGACAATTGCCGGATCCACCCGCGTGACCTTTTGAATGGCAAACAAAGCAGATCCCACGCACATGGCAAGGGTAAGCCCAAAGATACCAACCCCCATGATAGGCGTGATTAAGATAATGATGCCCTGGGTCGCAAATGTCCATGCTCCGAGCCCCAAACAGAGAGCCATGCTAGGAATATAGCCTAAGAGGGCCATCCACATCGCCTGCTCTATAATGATGCCGTAAATCACCCAGTCGGAGGCCCCCATGGCCTTGAGGGTGCCAAACTCCCGCAGGTGATCGGATACCGACGAGTAGAGAATTTGCCCCACCACCACAATCCCGACCACCACACCCACCGTTGCCCCAAGTCCGAGAATGAACCCAACACCGGTGCTATTTTGCCAGTGATCGCGCGTTAGGGTCGATAATTCCTCGCGCGTGTGGGCCCGAATGTCGGGCATCTCTGCCTCTAGGCGCTGCTGCAATTCGGCAATATCTTGCCCCGGTGCAGCCTGGACTAGCACATAGGAAATGGGATCGGTGATATTCAGCGGTTCTAGCTCGACATCAGCGGTGATCTCCTCCTCTCCAAGATTATCTTGGACGCGTTCAAACACCGTGGTGCAAGATACACTACCCGTCTCATCGGGGGTACAGCGCACCGTGGAGGTTAGCCCTCCTGCTGCATAGATTTTGGCATTTTCCAGCGAGGTGAATAGAAACAGGCTGGAGACAATAGACTGGGTGCCTCGGGTGATGCCAGATAGGCGCACTGCAATCGAGTTAATGCTGGCCTTTTCACCCAGCGCTTCAACTTCCAAGGTGGATAGATTAGATTCATCAACCACAACGGCTTGGGGTTGCTTGAGATCCCGTTGATCTCCCTCCATCATGTCCCAAAGGCGAAAGAGCTGCCCTTCGGGGTTGTAGCCAATGATCCGCGAGGGAGCAATTTTACCCGAGGGGCTACGCCAGCGGCCGTTATAAAGGGCGATCGCCTCTGCCCTAGCAACACCCTCCATCTCCTGCGCTTGGGCTAGCCGCTCGGCCGGAATGGGCTGGGTCAGTTCGAAGTGCAAGATTTCTTCAGAACTCATCCAAATATCAGCGGTGGAGCGATCGATCAGCAAGGAGGTGGAGCGCGTAAAGCCCCGCAGAATGCCAAGCTGGATCGTGACCAAGCTCACAGCAAAAATGATGCCGGCCTGGGCCACTAAAAAGCGAGGAATATCCTCCAACAAATTTTTGCGCGCGATGGAAGCCATAGGCAGGTAGCAGCAACTCCGGGCATTATCTTTTCACTTTAGCGGTTGATGGGAGAGCTCGTGGTATTCTTCAGCAAAAAACAGCAGCGCTCTACCTGCCTCAGGCGCAAGTGCTTAAGCACAGAGGCTCAAGCAGAGGGAGGGTCTCAAGCTAGCTATAGCCCATAACCTGCGCCCCTAGGCATTCTGACGTCGTGGGCAACACAGGGGTGCCCAAACAGCTTTGTAGTATGCTGGCTCTACGTCCCCCGCCCACGGTCTGATTGAGACACATGAGCCGAATTTTTAAGTCATCTCCCCCTTCTCACCACTCTCCAGCCGTTCGTCCCTCCTTTCTGCGATCGCTCTGGCGATTTTCCAGACCTCACACTATTTTGGGAACCACCCTAAGCCTCTGGGGAATTGGGTTGATCACGGGGGCGATCGCTTTCCCGATGCCCCTAGATCGGTTAGTCCTCTCACTCCTCGGAGCCTGGGTGACCTGCCTCTGCGGCAATGTCTACATCGTGGGATTAAACCAGTTAGAAGACATTCCCATCGATCGCATCAACAAACCCCAGCTACCGTTGCCCTCCGGCGCATTTTCACGACGGCAAGGACAGTGGATTGTGGCCATCAGCGGTCTACTAGCCATCGCCCTCGCTGCCCTCCAAGGCCCTTTTTTGCTGGGCATGGTTGGGCTTAGCCTGCTCATTGGCACAGCCTATTCCCTGCCACCCATTCGCCTCAAACAATTTCCATTCTGGGCCTCGCTCTGTATTTTGGGTGTGCGCGGGGTGATTGTGAATCTAGGTTTATTTCTCCATAGCCGAGCTGTGCTCACCCAGCAATCGCTCTGGCTTTGGTCAACCCCTGGATCCATCGAGCCAATTCCCGGCATTGTGTGGGCGCTCACTGGATTTATCTTAGTTTTTACCTTCGCGATCGCCATTTTCAAAGACATTCCAGATGTGGCAGGCGATCGCCAGTACAACATTTTGACATTCACCGCACGCCTCGGCAGCCGCGCGGTGTTTAATCTATCCCGTTGGGTAATCACCGCCAGCTATAGCGGCATGATCTTGGTGAGCTGGGGGCTAGACAACGTTCATCGACCCTGGTTGATCGGCACCCACCTGCTGGCGATCGCCCTCTTTTGGATCCTCAGCCAGCGGGTGAATCTCCACCAGTCGAAAGACATTGTGAAGTTCTACCAAACGATCTGGAAATTCTTCTTTGCTGAATACCTGATCGTTCCGATCGCCTGCTGGCTAGCCTTGCTCTAAAACGCGATCAACCTGGGCCTGCAGATCCTCCAAACTCGATGCATTCTCTAACACCACATGGGCTTGATCCACCTTACGCTCTACCGCAAGCTGGCTACTAATCCGCGCCTGAATCTGTTCTAGGTCAACGCGATCGCCCTCCGATACCCGAGCCAGTTCCCGTTGAATTAACCGATCCATTTGCTGTTGAGGCGTGCAGCGCACCACCCAAATTTCATTAACCAGATCGGTCATCCGCGCCTCAAACAGCAGCGGCACCACCACCACCACCACCGGATGCAAATCCGGCGGCAGGTCACGCAAATCCTGCTGAATTCGCTGGCGCACAAAGGGATGGATCTGTCGCTCGATCCAAGTGCGTTCCGCCACACTGCCAAACACAATATCTCCTAGCCGCCGTCGATCCAGATGACCACTGGGAAATAAAATACAGGTTCCGTAGCGATCGGCAATATCCGCCAGCAGGGGAGAGCCTACGTCAACGGCTTCGCGAGCATAGATATCAGCGTCTAGAATCGGCAGATGGTGGCGATCGCGCAGGTAGTCAGACACGGTGGTTTTGCCCATGCCAATACCGCCGGTGAGGCCAATAATGCGCTGATGACCGGATGATTTACGAGGCAAGATGGTAGACATAGATGTTGTTCACAATCCAAAGCAGTCACGAAGCTGCATAAAACAAGGTGGAGGTAAAGGGGGAAATTGTCTTGGAGTGTAGAAGCCTAGGAGTTAGAAGATCTGTAGACAGAGACGATATCAGAGACGGGAGAACGCTAGATGCAGGCTGCTTTCCCAGTTTTTAGGCTTGACAATCTGCCTCTTCCCGCACTAGTGCCGTTCAGCATTCGATCGACGAGAAACTCTATTCAACCGGCAAACAACCAGCGATGGAGCGCGATCGCGTACGGGATTGATCTGCGATCTCCTAACCTCCATTCCCCAACAACGACTCACTCCAGGTCACAATCACCTCAGTCAGCCCATCTAAGGTGTAGTCCTGAGCTTCAAGATCCACACGTCCCAGATAATTCTGACAAGCGGTCGATGTTTGCGGGCCAATCGATGCGATACATACGTTGTCCCAGCGATCGCTCCCCAGATCCTGAGTGAGCTGGGCAAAGCATTTCACGGTTTTGGAACTGGCAAAGGTCAAGACGTCCACACGGCCATCGAGAAGGGCGGCGCGAATCTCAGGCGCGATCGCTGGGGCACAGCCTGATTCATAGGCCGCCACCTCGGTGACCTGGGCACCCTGCTCGGTGAACGCCCGCACCAGCACATCTCGCCCGCCGCTTTCCACGCGAGGGAAGAGAATCTTCAACTGGGCGCGATCCTCCGGAAAATGGTCGATGAGCGAGTCGGCCACGTAGTTCGGAGGAATAAAATCCGGCTGAATGCCATGCTGCTGCAAACATTGGGCCGTTTTTTGTCCGACCACCGCTAGTTTGAGCGTCGTGGGTAGGCGATCGCGCCCATGATGGGCCAGACGATCGAACAGGCCATTGACGCCATTCACCGAGGTCAAGATCAGCCAGTGGAACTGATCCAGGAGAGCGATCGCCTCATCCAACGGCTGCCAGCTAGAGGGCGGGCGAATGTCCAGGGTCGGCATTTCCAGCACCGTGGCTCCATGGCGCTGCAGGTGCTGAGTAAAGACGCTAGACTGTCCCGCTGCCCGCGTTACCAGAACGGTTTTACCGGATAGGGCCAGGGACGACGATGGGCGCAGAAAACTTGACTCCGAACTGTTCACCGTTCACCAACTCACAACAGACCACTCTCACAAATACACCCTTGAGGGATTGGAAACAACAGGTGATCTCCCCTCTCTTAGGGTTCTGAATCTTGGCCTGCCTCCTGACCTACCTCCTGAGGCTGCAGAAAGGGGCGCAACCCCACCACGGCACCGATCACGACCACCGCAGGGGATAGAGCTTGGCGACTGGTTTGCTGCAGGATGGTTTGTAGGGTACCTGTCCAAACCTGCTGCTGGGGTTGGCCTGCCCAGCGGATGATGGCGATCGGGGTCTGGAGCGATCGCCCTTGGTGCTGCAAGCGATCGATAATCTCTGCTAAGTTGCGCGTGGCCATGAGCAGCACCAGGGTTTCCATCTGCGCTAGGGCAGACCAGTTGAGGGCATCAACATCGTGGGCCGTGGCCACAGCAAAGCTCCGGCTCAACACCGGATCGGTGAGGGGAATGCCCGCCAGCAATGGAGCTGTCAGGGCGGTGGACAGGCCTGGAACCACGTCAAACTCACAGCCCGCCGCCTGCAGCGCTTGAATTTCTGCCATACAGCGCCCAAAGATAAACGGATCACCACTCTTGAGCCGCACCACCCGCTGATGCTGACCGTGTTGTACCAGAAGTTGATTAATCTCAGCCTGGGGCGTACTAGGCTGGCCGCCGCGCTTACCCACGGCAATGTGCTGACAGTCGGCGGGCACGAGATCCAGCAGCCGCTCATCCACCAAGGCGTCATAGACCAGCACTTGAGCGATCGCCAAAATCTCCCGCGCCTGCATCGTGAGGTAGGACACATCCCCCGGCCCCGCACCCACGAGATACACCCTGCCTGGCTGTTGTTCCATGGCCGTTATCTTTGATGTCTCCTGATGTAAGGTCTCCTGATGGTCTGAGCGCACATAAACTCTGATGACGTGACGTAGGGTGCTGTTAGGCGAAGCCGTAACGCACCTCAATCATGGTGTAAAAGCTCTGGTGTAGAGCGCTAGGCATAGCCATAACGTAACCCGTGGTGCAAAAACCGTAGCTTAGGCGGATGGGGACTAGCCGTAACCCCTGTCTTGTCAAGCTTTGATGCGTTATAGCTTCGCCTCACGCATCCTACCCATCAAGAGGTTTTCCTGCTTACCCGGCCTGCGAACCCGTTAGAATTCAAACAGCCTCAACATGTGCCAACGCCAACCATGACTTTTCGTGACGACTTTGAACTGCTCCTGCGAGCCCGCTATCCCCTAATTTACATCCCAACGGTGGAGGAAGAACGGGTTGAGCAAGCGATCGCTGACTGTGCTAAGCAGCAGGGCAATCGCAGCATCTACACCTGGGATTTTGTCGATGGCTACCAGGGCAATCCCAATGATACGGGCTTTGGGCGGCGCAATCCCCTCCAGGCGCTAGAGCTGATTGAAAAGCTACCGGCCTCGGCCCCAGCCATTTTTATTCTGCGAGACTTCCATCGCTTTTTGGATGATGTGTCGATTTCCCGCAAATTGCGGAATCTGATGCGACTGCTCAAGTCTCAGCCCAAGAATCTGGTGATCGTCGCGCCTCAGATTACCATCCCCGATGACCTGCGCGATGCGTTTACGGTGCTGGAATTCTCCTTGCCCAATGCCGAGGAAATTTCGGAAGAAATCCAACGGCTGATGCTAGGGCTGGGGCAACGGCTCAGCGATACGGTGCTCGATGACCTGGTGCGGGCCAGTCAAGGGCTGTCCCTCGAACGCATTCGGCGGGTCTTGGCCAGGGCGATCGCGTCCCATGGTCAACTGCTGCCCGAGGATGTGGATTTGGTGCTGGAAGAAAAGCGCCAGACCATTCGCCAAACCCAAATCCTAGATTTTTACCCCGCTCAAGAAGACATGTCCGACATTGGCGGACTGGATAACCTCAAAGACTGGCTATTGCGGCGCGGCAATGCCTTTTCAGACAAGGCTCGTCAGTATGGCCTGCCCTATCCTCGCGGGTTGCTGCTGGTGGGCATTCAGGGCACGGGCAAATCCCTCACCGCCAAAGCGATCGCCCACCACTGGCACCTGCCCCTGCTGCGGCTGGACGTGGGGCGGCTGTTTGCAGGCTTGGTGGGAGAATCGGAATCCCGCACCCGTCAGATGGTGCAGCTAGCCGAAGCCCTAGCCCCCTGCGTCCTGTGGATTGATGAAATCGACAAGGCCTTTACCGGATTAGACGGTCGCAGCGATGGCGGCACCACCAGCCGCGTCTTTGGCACCTTTATCACCTGGATGGCCGAGAAGCGATCGCCCGTCTTCGTCGTCGCCACCGCCAATAATATCCAGGCCTTGCCGCCAGAACTGCTGCGCCGAGGTCGCTTCGATGAAATCTTCTTCGTGGGGCTGCCCACCCAGGAAGAGCGTAACGCAATCTTTACGGTTCACCTGTCTCGCTTGCGATCGCATACCCTTAAAACCTACGATCTCGATCGCCTCGCCTACGAAACCCCCGACTTTTCCGGTGCAGAAATCGAGCAGATCCTGATCGAAGCGATGCACATTGGCTTCAGCCAAAACCGCGACTTCACCACCGATGACATTCTCGAAGCTGCCAGCCAAATCGTGCCCCTAGCCCGCACCGCCCAAGAGCAAATCCAGGCTCTACAAGACTGGGCTGCTGCTGGCAAGGCCCGCCTGGCCTCCCGAGGTGGGCTGGGCCCTCGCATCTCACCCTAGTTGTTTTTCTGCGGACTGACGCTATGCGCCTGCTTGGACTGATTAAATTTTTACTGGGCTTCTTCTTAGCGATCGCTCTCCTCTTCGTGGCTGGAGTCGGAGCGACCCGATACCTGATTACCAAACTGACGGCCGTGCCGGAGCGTCCTGTCTTTGCCAATGATGACGGAGTCAGCAGCGACCCAGCCCCCGAAGCCGAAGCGCCCCCGGAGGTCTTTGCGGATGTGCCGGAGGAGCCGGATCCGTCTGCCGAGGAAGAGGAGCCTGACGAATCGGATGAAGAGAGCTACACAGCGATCGTCACCCAGCCCATTGGCCTGATCCTGCGCGAAGACCCTGACCAAGAATCTCGCCGCATCACCGGCTTAGCCTACAACACTGAGGTAGAAATTCTGGGCGAAAGCGATACCCAAGAATGGCTACGAGTGCGGCTACCAGGTAGCGGCATCGAAGGTTGGGTGCGTGCTGGCAATACCACACCAGCCAACTAAACGCTCCTCAACGGCAGTCTTGGGTCATGGTAGCCCTAAGGTTCTTGCTGAACCATCTTAGGTCGCAGTTGGTGTCCTACACTGCAATTCCTAGGTACTTTTCCGCCGCTTGCTAAAGCTTTCCTTACAGGTCGTCCCTGGGACGGAAAAGGGTCGTTACTATGCCTATGGGACTCCCTGTTAGGAGCAGACTTATATGACAACGCTTAGGCCACTGACGCCCACAACTGACCCTGCCTACGATATCCTCCGGGCCGATCGCCAACCGCTCAACGCCATCTTCAACCCCCAAACGGTTGCGGTGATTGGCGCAACCGATCGCGAAGGCAGCGTAGGCCGCACCATTCTTTGGAACTTAATTCGCACCCCCTTTGGAGGCACGGTTCTCCCCGTCAACCCCAAACGCAGTAATGTGCTGGGCATCAAGGCCTACCCAGACGTTGCCTCGATTCCTGATGCCGTCGATCTAGCGATTATTGTCACCCCTGCTCCCACCGTACCTGGATTGATCCGGGACTGTGCCCAGGCAGGCGTGAAAGGCGTGATTGTCATTTCCGCAGGCTTTAAGGAAGCTGGCGCGCCCGGTCTGGTGTTAGAAGAAGAGATTCGCCAGCAACTGAAGATGAGTCAGATGCGGTTGATTGGGCCAAACTGCCTGGGGATTATGAACCCACGCACAGGGCTCAACGCCACCTTTGCCAACGCCATGGCCCGCCCTGGCAATGTGGGCTTTATTAGCCAAAGTGGTGCTCTCTGCACCGCCGTGCTGGACTGGAGCTTTCCCGAAAATGTGGGCTTCAGCGCGTTCATCTCCGTTGGCTCCATGCTGGATGTAGATTGGGGCGACCTGATCTACTACCTCGGCGATGATCCCCACACCCACAGCATCGTCATTTACATGGAATCGATTGGCAATGCCAGCTCTTTCCTCTCCGCCGCGCGGGAAGTGGCGTTAACGAAACCGATTATTGTCATCAAAACCGGGCGCACAGAAGCCGCCGCCAAAGCCGCCGCCTCCCATACCGGATCCCTGGCTGGTAGTGATGACGTCCTCGATGCCGCCTTCCGCCGCTGTGGTGTCTTGCGGATTGAGCGCATTTCCGAAATGTTTGACCTAGCCGAGGTACTCTCGAAGCAAGATCGACGTCCTAAAGGGCCGAACCTAGCCATTATTACCAATGCAGGCGGCCCCGGCGTCTTAGCCACAGATGCCCTGATTCGCACCGGCGGGCAGCTAGCAACCTTGTCGGATCAAACCATTGCGGCGCTCAACGAAATCCTGCCGCCCCACTGGAGCCACGGCAATCCCATCGACATCCTCGGGGATGCTGAACCAGAACGCTATGCCAAGGCCTTAGAAGTGGCTGTGAATGATCCCAACAGCGATGGCCTCTTGGTGATTCTCACGCCCCAAGCCATGACCGATCCTAGCCGCACGGCTGAATGCCTCAAGCCCTACGCCCAGACAGCAAATAAACCGATTATGGCCAGTTGGATGGGGGGGGATGAGGTCACCGCTGGGGAGCTGATGCTCAACCAGTCCAGCATTCCCACCTATCGCTTCCCGGATGCGGCAGCGCGGCTGTTTAACCTGATGTGGTGCTATAGCTATAACCTCAAGGGCATCTACGAAACACCGGTCTTGTCCGAAGATTCAGACACAGACCCCCCCGATCGCGCCCTAGTGAACCAAATTCTCACGGCGGCCCGCCAGGCCAACCGCACCTTGTTGACCGAATCGGAGTCCAAGCAAATCCTGGCAGCCTACCACATCCCCATCGTGCAAACAGGGACGGCCACCAACGCAGAAGATGCCGTGCAATGGGCTGAGCAGCTGGGCTATCCCGTCGTTCTCAAGCTGTTGTCTAACACCATCACCCACAAAACCGACGTGGGCGGTGTACAGCTCAACTTAACCGACGCCGAGGCCGTACGTTGGGCCTATCAAACCATTGAGCGGAACGTTCAAGAGAAGGTAGGCGAAGGGCATTTCCATGGGGTGACGGTTCAGCCCATGATTACCCTAGAAGGTGGCTATGAGCTAATCATCGGCAGCAGCATTGATCCCCAATTTGGCCCCGTCTTGGTCTTTGGCACCGGCGGGCAGTTGGTGGAGGTCTTCCGCGATCGCGCCATTGCCCTGCCGCCCCTGAATACCACCTTGGCCCGCCGCATGATCGAGCAAACCCAGATCTACAAAGCTCTCCAAGGGGTGCGTGGCCGCCTGCCGGTGGATCTCGATGCCCTAGAAAAACTGCTGGTGCGCTTCAGCCATTTAGTCGTCGAGCAACCCTGGATTCAGGAAATTGACATTAATCCACTGTTTGCCCGGCCCATGCAGTCCGCCAGTATTCCAGGCTCCTCATTGATTGCCCTGGATGCTCGCGTGGTGCTACATCCAGCCAATATACCCACAGACGATCTACCCAAGCCGGCCATTCGTCCATACCCAACTCAATATATGAGCCCTTGGACGATGCGGGATGATACACCGGTGATCATTCGCCCCATTCGCCCTGAAGATGAGCCGTTGATTGTGCAGTTCCACACCACCCTTTCCGAGGAAAGTGTCTACCTGCGCTACTTCAACATCATGAAACTAAGCCGGCGCATTGCCCACGAACGCCTCACCCGCATCTGCTTCATCGACTACAATCGCGAGATGGCCTTGGTGGCAGACTACAGGGATCCAGAAACAGGACAGCACACCATTTTGGGCGTAGCGCGGCTGAGTAAACAGCATGGCGTGAATGAGGCAGAATTTGCCATGTTGGTGAATGATCCATCCCAGCGCCAAGGATTGGGCACCGAACTGCTCAGTCGCTTGATCCAAATTGCCCGGAACGAAAAAGTTGGACGGGTGACGGCCCAAATTCTCAACGAAAACCAGCCCATGCAGCGGGTTTGCGAGAAGGTGGGATTCAGTCTAGAGCGATCGCCCGATTTGGTGAAAGCCTATATTGATCTGTGACCTGCAAGATCTGTGCCTGAAGCCATGACTGGGGGTGAGCGATCGCCCCCCGACAGGCCCAGTCGCTAACCGTGTCTCAGGAGACGGTGCGTTACGGCTGCGCCTAACAGCACTCTACGGCTTAAGCCATGGATCGCCCCCCAGCAGGCCCGGTCACTCATCGTAACGGCAACGGCCCGGATCCCCAGTCGTTGTCGTTGTCGAGTACCATAGATGACTGGGCCAACCGGGTATTGATGAGTTTTAAGGATGTCAACGGATGACGGATGAGTTGCTGCGATCGCTCGTTTGGACAGATTATCGCTTGGCGGTCTTGTTTGCCGTCCTAGTCCCACTCGCACTTTTGGTGTGGGCAGCGGTGAAAAAAGCCGAAGCCATCCAGCGGCTTCTGGTGATCTATTGGCGTGTATCCAGCCTGCTGGCAATCACCGTCTATCTGATGATTGGTGGCCTGCCCCTCAGCTTCATCTCCGCCCTAGCCGCCCGCATCTTGATCCCGGTGGGGCTATGGTTCTGGGCCGACCTCAACGAAGAAATCGACGACCAGCGCCGCACCCCCATCAAACTGACCTTCACGGCTTGGCGCTGGGCCATGACCGTCTATATGGGCCTAGGAGCGATCGCCCAACTCCTGACCCTGCCCTGTGCCGTATCCCAAACCGCCTTTGCTGGCACCACCTGTCAAGTGTGGCTAGAAGCTCCGCTGATCTTCCGAGAATTTTTCCACGGTGGCTCCAGTCGCGGCTTCCTTGGCTTTTGGGGCATTGTCGGTCTGGTCATCTACGTGATTTACCTCGGCTACTTTGTCTTTGTCCGGCTCAATCGTCAGGGGCGATCGGCGGTGCAAGACTAGTGCCGCAAGACAGAAGAACGAAGACAGAAGAACGCAAAGGAATTCCAGGACACACAAGGTTTTTCGCGTCAGCAACTAGGCGAGTTACTGAAGCCTCAGAGTACTACTCAGAGTACTAGCTCAACACCGGCGATTCAACAGCGCGCCTATCCAGGTTCATGACGTCCGGCGAGTAGCCGTGATCTCACCTGGCGTTCTTATATCAACCATGATGGAAAGGGGCTCTCGGCTATGGCAGCCACATCCCTAGGGGTTCGCCTAGAGAACTATACGTTGAAATATCCGCAGGAAGTGTTGATGGTGCATGCCCAGCTTGGAGACGACATGGACCAAATTGTCATCTTCCGAGGGTTCTCCAGTTCCCTCATGCATCCCACCGCCTACGATCCCGACGTGCCGGTCTTGTCAGACCAAGCTGACATTACCGCCATCGATCGCCTGCAGGGCCCCTACGATCCCAGCCAGCCTCGCTACCTGCAGCAGGGGTTAACCCTAGACGACATGGAGCAGTTGATGCAGGCCGCTGGTGTCTAATGGATCACCCAGCTCTATCCGGCGATAGTTGGTACTGGATCCTTAGTCTTGGTAGACTGGAGTATCTCATCCCAAGTGATGATGCGCATCCAACGTAGAGCAACGAGTTTTGCAGATTGAGCCATGGCTTCATGGCATGATCAATAGCAGCTAGCCTTTCCAAATCCAGAGACGTTGAGTGTCTATCCCAACACATACCTCTCTCACGGTTGCAGAGATGGTGGTCTCCGTCCATGATCGGGTTGGCAAAGGCGATCGCCTAAGTCTAGGTGAGACCTTGATTGAACAGAATGCGTGTGTAATAACGGGACTTCATGCAGTTGAGCGAGCAATGCGTATGGTAGGTATAGCACTGGAACATCCCGACCTTGATCTAGAGACTGTTAATCAGAGCTTGACGGGGTTGAGTGCAACGCGAATGGTTGAATGGGCCGCGGAAACGTTTCAAGATGGCCTGGTGATGAGCACCAGCTTTGGCATTCAGTCGGCGGTGATGTTACATCTCGTTACGGCAGTGATTCCCACAATCCCGGTGATTTGGGTTGACACAGGGTATTTGCCAGCCAAGACCTATCGGTTTGCTGAACAGTTGAGCGATCGCCTCCAGCTCAACCTGAAGGTGTATCAATCACCGATGAGTCCTGCCCGCATGGAAGCACTCCATGGGCAGCTTTGGTCGAAAGATGATGTGGAATCTCTCAATTTCTACGATCAAATTCGTAAGGTTGAACCCATGCAGCGGGCCTTGCGAGAGCTAGGAGCAACGGCCTGGTTGGCAGGGCTCCGCAGCGACCAAACCAGTCATCGCAGCACCCTGCGCTGGGTGAATCGCCAGCGGGGGCTCTACAAGATTTTGCCCATCCTCGACTGGCACGCCAAGACGGTGTATGAGTACTTACAAGCCCACGATCTGCCCTACCATCCCATGTTTGATGAGGGCTATATGACCGTGGGCGACTGGCATTCGAGCCGCCCCATCACCGCCACGGACGACCACGAACGGGATACCCGCTTCCATGGTCTCAAGCAAGAATGTGGCCTGCATTTACCCCAAACCCCTGGGGAAGAAGAAAGCCTAAATTCCAGCTCCCTCTAGCGGCTAACGAATTTGGGCCGTCTGGGCGATCGCCACTAAGGGCAAGCGATCGGGGTAGGCTCGTTCTGCTTTAATCTGCTGCACAATGTCTTCGTTGATCGGCTGTTTGAGCCCCTTAGACAAGGCTCGCACAATATCGCCGCGATCCAGCAAACCCGCGATCGCTCCACTTGGGGATCGCACAAGTAGCCAAGGGTAGGGCTGCTGCTCTAGCCGATCAATGGCATCAGCGAGACATAGGTTTTCATCCACAATGGGCAAGCTCTCTAGGGGCTGAGTTATGGCACTCACGGGAGAGCTGGCCCAGTCAGCCGAGGGGATCTGATGCAGATCGTCTAGCCGCAGCACCCCCTGATAGACACCATCAGCCACCACAAAGCAGCAGTTGGGCGGCGGTTGCCCCACCAGGTAGCGATCGCCAAAGTCTTGTAGGGTCTGTGTGGCCTCAACGCTGATAAAATCTCGGGTCATCGCTTGGGCAACTGTCAACCGCAGCAGCAAACTTTGCAGGGTGGCAAACTGCTGATGGGCATTGGCATGACGCAGACCAAACCAGCCCAGCAAAGCAATCCACAGCACGCTCACCATGGCATAGCGCACGAGTAAAACCAGGCTAAGGGCGATCGCCAATCCACCCAGCAGCCAGCCAGCTCGGGCCGCCCAGCGTACGCCTTGGATGCGGCTCCCCGTCAGCTTCCAGATGGCAGACTTGAGCACCTGACCACCATCCAGGGGCAGCCCCGGCAGCATGTTAAACAACGCCAGAATTAAATTGATCCCGGCTAAATTGGCCACCACCATCCTGCCCGGTGACCCATGGGGCAACAGCCCTTCCACGACCATGAGCAGGAGATATAAACCAAAACTCACCGACGGGCCAGCGATCGCCACCTGAAAAGCCTGTCCTGGCGTCTTAGATTCTTGGCTGATGGTGGCCACACCGCCAAACAGGAAGAGGGTAATCGACTGCACCGGAATGGCATGGGAGCGCGCCACCAAACTATGCCCCAGCTCATGGAGCACAACGGATAAAAACAGCGCCAAGGCCATGGTGAAGGCAGCGACCCACACCATCGTGGGCTGCCAAGCCATCGTCTGCCACGTCATGCCATAGGCGTAGGTCACCACCGCCAGAATGATGAACCAAGAGGGGGCAATGAGAATGGGAATGCCCAGGATGGAACCAATGCGCCAGCCAGTGTTCATCGCTAGTAGCCTGCGATCGCCTCCCCCATTATGGGCGATCGCCCAACCGCTTGGCAGAGGTGGCCGTGCTAGACCAAGTTGTAGGGTGTTGCCCACCTACTTCGTTCCTCTTCTCATAAGGATTGGAGCATTGAGCGAAGTCGAAATGCTTGCCAATAGTTACGGCTTCGCTAACAGCATCCTACGATAAGGTTTATTGAGATCCACCAACTTAAAACCCCAACTATCCCAAGCAATTTTTTGAATTTCGCGATCCAGACTTGTCTTGTGGGTACATTGAGGTCAAGATGGACTCATTTCAGTCTCTCTCTGCCTCTACCTTCAAACGCTAAGCATTATGGGTGTTTTGTTAAAGTGTGCTACCTGCGGTGGCAAAGTTTCATCCGCTGCCAAAGCCTGTCCTCACTGTGGAGAACCAGATTTTCATGGAGATGGCATTGCCGATTGTAGAGTAGACGACAAGACGCTTGAGAATGGCCTAGCGACGGTCTCATCGTCCCTGATGCCAGAAGCCGCTGAGGCCGCCGAGACGCCGGCCAATGGCAGCACCCACCCCGAATCAGAGACCACCCTGCAGGCCGTGGACGCTGAACCTGCTCCCGCGCCCACCCGATCCATTCCTCTGATCGTCCACTGGGCATCCCTCGGCTGCTTGTCCGAAATTCAGCAAAGTATCGCCGAGTTTCCCGACGTGAATGTGACCGGTGATGATGGCTACACCGCCCTCCATGCCGCCGCCCATCAGGGGCACACGGAGGTAGTGCAGTTTTTGCTCACCCATGGCGCAAACTGCGGCGTGCGCTTCAAACCCGATCGCCCCTCCCCCTACGCTGGGTTCACGCCTCTGATGCTGGCGGAAAAAACCGGAAATCACGATGTTGCTGAACTGATTCGCACCAAAATGGAAGCCGACCAGGCCCAGCGCCTAGCCGCAACCCCCCGCCCCCGCAGTCAGCATTCACCCATCGCCAAGCAAGCGATCGCGGATGTAGCCGCCTCAGCACGCCAGTCACAGCCGCGCGTCGTCAACCACAACCACACCCTGGGCGACAAGCACCTAGACGTGGTCTATGTGTTTGCCAACCGCAGCGATCTGCAAACGGCCCGGCGCAATGGCAAATGCGAATGGCTACAGTTTGAAACCCGAGCTGCCCTACGCAAGCGCGGCTTTCCGCTGCAGATCTATCCAACCATCAATATTTGGTTCAAAGATAAGACAGAATTTTATGGCAACGAGGGACGATAGACGGTGACTCAGGACGACTTCATCATTCGTCAGATGACCCCGGCGGATCTAGAGCTAGCGCTAGATTGGGCGGCGGCAGAGGGCTGGAATCCAGGACTAACTGACGCGATCGCTTTCCATCAAACCGACGCCCAAGGGTTCTTGATGGGACATATCGGGGATCAGCCCGTGGGCTCCATCGCGGCGGTGCGCTACGGCGATCGCTACGGCTTTCTTGGTATCTATATTGTCCAACCGCAGTGGCGCGGGCGCGGCTATGGGATGCAGCTCTGGCAGGCAGGGCTACAGATCCTTGGCGATCGCACCTTGGCCCTAGACGGCGTTCTGGCCCAGGTGGATAACTACCAAACCTTTGGCTTCAAAACGGCCCATCACCATATTCGCTACGAAGGGCTGGGAGAAGCCTATGCCAAACAGGCCGGCGTTGTGCCCCTGCGGGATATTCCCTTCACCACCCTGCTAGACTACGACACCCAGCATTTCCTCGACCGCCGTCCCACCTTTTTGCAGGCCTGGATTGGTCTCAATGAAGGGTATGCCTTTTTAGAACATGGGCAACTCCTCGGCTACGGCGTCATTCGGGCCACCCGCCGAGGCTTCAAACTTGGGCCCCTGTTTGCCGACCGGCCAGCGATCGCCCAGGCCCTCTTCCAGGCATTGCTCACCCATGCCATCGGTCAGCCGGTGTTTCTCGACTGCCCCGATGCCAACCCGGAGGCGATCGCCCTGGCCGAAACCCACGATATGAAACCTATGTTCACCTGCGCCCGCATGTATACCCAAGCGCCACCGCCCCTGCCCCTGTCTAACATCTTCGGCGTCACCACCCTAGAGCTAGGCTAGCAAGGGCTGCTGTTTGGGAATGCCCACCGCACGGGGATAGGCCGCGGGCGTAGCCGCCACCTTGGTGAGATAGATACTGTGGCGCACGCCTTGGGTGATGGGGGTCTCAAAAGCATCCACCTGAGCGATCGCCCCTCCCAACTGCCGCGCCACCGCCTGCAACTGCTGCTCCTCCTCCACCGTCCACTGCCCGCGATAGAGCACCACCTGCCCCCCCAGCTTCACCAACGGCAAGGCATATTCAGCACAGGTGGCCACCGATGCCACTGCCCGCAGCAGCACCCAGTCATACTGTTCCCGGTGGGTGGGCAAGTGCCCTAGGGTTTCCACCCGACCCACCATGGGTGTGACGTTGGTCAACCCCAACAGCGGCAGCGCTGCCTGCACCACGTCAATCTTTTTGCGGGTCGAGTCGAGCAGGGTCACGTCCCAATCTGGACGAGCGATCGCCAAGGGCAACCCCGGAAAGCCAGCCCCCGTGCCCACATCCATCACCCGCGCTGGCGCGTCACTGGCCAACCCCATCGCCACCCCCCGCAGAGAATCCCACAGATGCTTTTCCCAAAAGTCGAGGGGCTCGGTAATCCGCGTGAGGTTGACGCGCTGATTGGCATCCAGAACATAGGCATAGAGGGTCTGAAACTGATCCTGCTGGGCAGGAGTTGGCTGCCAGGCAAGGGTCTCTTGCCAGATATCGAGTTGGCTGGGCAAGGAAGCGGTAGAAGGCAAATCGGACGTCATGGATCGTGGGGTTTGAGGGTGGGCATGGGGGACGCATTCCACGCTACCACACCTCAAACGCCGAGGAGACAAGAGAAACCGTCCTTACCCCTGGCTATCCAACGCCGCGAAATGCTCTAGGAGCAGCCGATGCACAAAGATATAGCCACCCCCCACCCGCTGCAGCAACAGCCGCTCCGTGGCGTAGTTGAGAAAATCGGCATAGTTGCGGGGACTATGACCGTGGAGAAACAGTGTTGTGCGTAAAGCCACATGACCGATCACAGCGTCTCCGCACCCAGATAAAAAGCTAGCAAAAATGGGCATAGGCAAGAGAACTGCAACTAACCGCTCAACCTCACTCGGTTCCAAGAAGGGCG
>RECH01000212.1 GCA_007694125.1 Leptolyngbya sp. DLM2.Bin15 | reverse complement strand
AGAAAATGATCCTTGTAGTGCAGGGTAAAGGTGCCGTCTGCATAGCGGCGGGTACGCAAAACACGGCGGAAGGGCAGCGAAAAGTGTCCTTGGGCATCGAGCATATACCACCATGATTTATGACAAGCTTCATGGGGCAAGTTGAGGATCGTTTGCACTTGATCGACCTGGAAGCCCGCTTGGGTGAGCAGGCCCAGAGACTGGGCTAGGGAAATGTTTTGCCCCAGGGTTTGGGTTTCCGATTCGCAGCGGGTGATCTGGGCATAGTGGCGTTCACGGCGATCGCGATCGCCCTGGATGGCAAACTGGCGTTCAATGTCATCTTGGGAATTGGCCAAGCGGCAATGCACCAGCTCAAACTGAATGACGCCATCCACCGATCGCCCATCGGGGGTGGGAATGCCAATGCGGGAAATGGCTGACCCTAGAAAGTGGGGCTGGGCAATGGGAGGGGTGCAGTTCAACAGCAGCGATTTGAGCAAGGTCTCATCGGCGATCGCCAAGGCAATCTGAACCTGGTCGTGGAGGGAGGGAGACGCGGTTTGCCCCGTCGTTTCCGGTATGAGGGTGTGGCTAGACATCGTCCATGAGTCCATGACAGCACCGGCCGCTTAGGGTGATCAACAGGAGGCATCCAACTCCTAGGGAGTCGTCCTCGTTCTCTAGCTATCCTGATATCAAATCCGGTTGAAGGGTTATGGCTGGGACTGCCTTCGATCCTTGGCTTCGCCGTCCCCTTGATACGGGGGTTACAGACATCTGGGTACGGCCCAAGCCCTGAATCAATAGCCTGTCTCACCGAATTTGCTCAGGAGGAGGAGGTCATGATGGACAAGCTGTCGTTCGACATGACTCAATGCTCAAACCTGATGAGAAGAGGGTTGAGCGGAGTCGAAACCTGGCAAGCTCCATTGCAGTGAGTCCACCTACTGAGTCCTTGATGGTTGGATCATCTTCATTACTTTTATCGCACCTCCCTAGAGAGCGGTGAACTTCCCTCACATTTCTCGATGTTCTTTAACATCTCTTTAGCCCAGGGATTGCGTTTACCGCAAGATCAATGGCGATCGCGCTGATCCAATTCATCTCGTTTAGATCATCTCGTCCCGCGCCAGTCGTCAGCAAAATCGCGGCATTTCTGGAACTCATAGGGGCCCATCAAGGCTCCCCATAACCCCTTACCGGTTTCTGGATCCACACCACGATCAAAACTGAGGAGGCGATCGCGGTAGACTTCAAAGCCCACCACCACCTGTCGAGTCTGCCCCGCATAGTCAAAACAGCAGCGGGCACCGGGTTCGAGGGCACCGATGAAGCGATCGCCTTGAGATTGAATATCCAAGCAACAGCCGGGAAGCAGCTCTAGATCATCCTCCGAGAGCGATCCTAGGCGATCGCCCTGGGCCCCAGCCGTACGCCAGCGATCGGGCTGCCGCATGGCCCAATAGTTGCCCTTCAGACCCTCCGGGCCGTCCCACAGCGTCAGCACCCGCTGGCGATAGGCCTGCTCTGGTTTGAGGATGGGTGCCTGTTCAGCAAACAGGGCCAGCTTGCCAGCAATCCGCTGGGGCACCGGTCGATACCACAGGCGCAGATGCACAAACCAAATGGGCTGATCGCGGGATTGGACGGGGTTTTCGTACTCGCCCGCCAACCACTGGGCGAGGTTGAGCAACGCTGGGGATTCGTTCATGGGTAGACCCATCAAGACAAGGGTTAGGTGGGCAAAGCATTAGCTGTCGGATGACGTCGGGTGACGATGGGCCAGCCTAGGCATCTGCTGCATCGTCTTCGCTGTCTTCGTTGTCCTCAGACTCTGCATCTGCATCCTCGTCTGTCTCCAAGGGTTCCAGCGCTTCCACCTGCAGAATACAAGCAGCATCGAGAAGCTGCATTCGGTGGGCAGTCAACACCGTGCAGGTGTCTGGCAGACGAGTTAAGGCAGGTAGGGTGCCTTCGCGCAGATACTGGAGGGCGCGTTCGGTGGGCGGTTGATACTGGTTAAACCAACCATTTCTCACGTAGCCTGGCTGAAATGCGTTGGGATCGAGCAACCACAGGGTGATGTCGTAGGTTTCGATAAAGTCCTTCACGGCCTGCAGATCGGGGGTGTACTGAGCATTGATCAGAGCCGTGGCGCGATCGCGAAACTCGCCGTAGTAGCCCCAGTGGTAGGGAATGGCATATTCCCGCCCCACTAAGATCGAGCGCTGGGAAAAACTCGGCAGATTTTCCACCTCTTCGCTAAGGGAAGCCACCATGGTATTCAGGGGCTGTTGGCTCACAAACTCGTACAGCTCCGGTGCCTCACCGACTTTATATTTGGTGCTGGGAAAATCAACCACAAAACGGGGATAGATGACGATCAACACAGCGATCGCTCCCATCAAAAACATCCCGCCCCACTGAACCGCAACGGGAGATGGGGGCTGGGTAGGTTCCCAGGATTGAAACAGGCGATCGACGAGAATGGCCAGGGCGATCGCGGCGGACAAGGCGAAGACAATCCGCCAGGTATGTTCGGTGTAGCGGGTGGGGAGGTGTAGCCGAAAGAGGGTGGCATGGGCGGCGATAAACCAAAAGACCGAGACGCCCAGAATCTGCGGCAACAGCCAGAGTTTTTTAGTGAGTCGCGCTGTGAGCGGGAAGGTGGTGCGCCACTTGAGCAGAGCCGGCAAGGCCAAGGCAAAGAGCAGGCTGGCAGGACGGACAAGACCGACGTCTAATAAGCCGCTGCGCTGTCCGGTGAAGTAGAACTCTAGGGGATTGGGGTAGAAAAAGGTGGAGCGCCCGCCAGGCAGCAGTTCGGGCCATTCACGGGTGCTAGCAGCGCTAATCACCGGGTCAAATTCAGAGCTGCTGGAGGCGTAGAGCGCCAGGATGGCAATGGATAAGCCTAGGGCCACGCCGTGGATCCAATACCCAGGGCGATCGCTCACCAGTCGCACGGGTACATAGCGTGTCCAGTTGGTGGCATGGGGGGAAGGCTGCCAGCGCAGCAGCCGCAACACCAGGAGGCCAATCACAATCAAGCTATATTGCGGATAGAACAATCCCACCAAGACAGCCGTAAGCGCCGTACCCAGGAGCGATCGCCGCAAGAGGTAGAACAAAAAAGCCAGGAAGACAGGATAGACAAAGGCGCGGGGCGTGGCGGAGATCAGGTCATCCTTCATCCATAGGCTTTGGTTGAGCAGCAGCGTGGCCAAGAACCCCGCCATGGGCACGGGCAAAATCTGCAGGGCGATGCCGAAGCAGTAGCAGGTGCTGATCAGGCCTAAAACTAGAGGCAATACCTTATGAATCCACCAAGGGCTGATATCGCCCGCCATCAAGATGCGGTAGAGGGCTTTATAGCCATAGGGCGCGACGGATTGGAAATAGTCAGCAATGCGATCGCCGGGGAATAACGCCGGATCGAGGTAGCGCTGCATCCAAAACACATGCTGCCGCGCATCATCTTGCACAATGTAGTCGCCGGCAAAGGCTTCTTTCAGGGCCAGGTAGGAAAACAGCAGCGAAAAGACCAGCCCGAGGGTTAACCAAAAAACTCGGTTTCCTTCAGATTTGACGGTGGGAGAGGCCAGGAAGTGGTGCAGTCGGGCAGCAAGCATGGTAGTTGAAGCAGGATGAGACGACTCGGCAAAGGGGTGGGCGATCGCGCCGAGGGCTGGGGCAGACTGTAGACCAAGAGCATCTTGGCTTGATTGGTCTTGCAACAGCGTCGGTCTCCATGGCAGAGCGATCGCACGTCACATCAGTTTTACCACTTGGACGGCCTATCTGGGTTGATAGCCCCGCCAGTGACGCTATCGTATGCCGACTAGGGTGATGGAATGCTCACCGTCCAAAGCCAGCCGCCACCGTTCACGTCATTGCTGGGTAGACCTTGACGCTCCAGCCGTCGCCGCAGACCCTCCGATGGCTGGTAGAGAAAGACGTCGCTGTAGGTCGCTGGCGGAATGTCGGGCACCATCGGTCGCAGGTCGGGCGGTTGGTGGGGCGCATTGGGTCGAGCAATCAGTTGCACCTGCACGTCAGCATCGAGGCGATGGATGAAGGCCAACACTTCACTGGGATCGCGATCGGTAATCATCAAGGGGCGATCGCTTTGGTTGATAATCTCAGCAGCAGCGGGGTTAAAACGACTCACCGCATAGCTCTTGTTCCACCACAGAGCATGGTGGGCATTCACCACGATGGAAAGCACACCGGACAAAGCCAGGGCGATCGCCCCTGCCCGCCAGCGTTGATAGGTACGCTGATCCCGATCAGGATCCTGCAGCATGCGCCAAAGGAGATAGCCCACGGCCACCTGCAGGCCCACATAGCAAGGGACAGGATAGCGGGCAATGGTCGATCGCCGTCCCCCCAGCAGCAAATCGGAGCCCATCAGGGCGATCGCCGTCACGCCAATTAGGGTCAACACAAACAGGCTGGTGGCGCGGGGCGTGCGCTGATAGAGATACCACAGGGCATAGGCGCAGAGGGCAAGGAGAAGATAGTGGGCTGGATTGATGGCGCTGGGCCCTTGGTTGAGGTCAAAAAAGAGGCGGCTGAGGTTCAGTAGCCAAAAGAGGGGCAAAAATCCTTGGCGATCGAGGGTCATGCCCACCGTATTGCCCAGCAGTCGCCCCCAGTTGTCTAGAATCACCATCAGCCAGGGCGCGAAGAGGGCCAGTCCCAGCAAGACAGCACCACCATAGGCCAGGAGTCGCCGGGTTGGACGCCAGCGTTCCACCAAAATCATGTAGAGCCCATGACTCATGGCTACAAATCCATAGAACATATGGGAATACAGGCCAAGCGCCAGCATAATGCCGTAGAGACTCCAGGCAGGTACGGTATTGCGCCGCATCGCCCGCAGCAGTACCGTACTGGATACCACGATCGCCAAGGTCCACAAACTATATTCCCGCGCCTCCTGGGAATACAGCACATGGAACGGAGATATAGCCACAACGGCAGCGATCGCCCATCCCGCCCCGGCAGACTGAAACAACTCTCGCCCTAGCCCATAGGCGGCAGGAATCGTCGCCAGGCCGAATAAGGCCGACAGAAGCCGCAGGTTGCCCACCGAATGCCCGGCTGGGTACAGCCAGCCCCAGGCCATGAGATAGTACAGCGGGGAATGTTCGGGATGGGTCTTTAGGGCTGCCAGGGTATCGGCTCGCGTGCGCTGATGATCGGGGTACTGGTAGCGCTGCAGAAAGTCCTCTGCGGTGATCGGAGGTTGGTTAACCGCAGACACCACCAGTTGCTCTTGGGTATAGCCGGAAATCCTCAGAGAGGTCATGGTTTCATCGAACCAGTAGACCTTATGCCCCGGCTGATAGAGGCGGAACACAACGCCCACAACCAGGAGCCCGATCACAAGCCATCTCAGCCAGGAACTGGAGCGCTGGCGCTTGATCTCAACGTTTTGGATTTGCTCTACCATTGCGATCGCTCACCCACGATTTTTTCACATATCCTACGCTGTTTTGTAGCGAGATGAGCAGGCAGACGACGAACAGTGGACAGTCATCAACCGTAGCGTCGGGCGCTGTTAGGCAACGCCGTAACGCACCGGCTTGGATACGTTCGTCGTCTTCTAGTACTCTGAGGCGGACGTAACCTACCTAGGTGCTAAAGTGGGAACCCTTGTGTGTCCTGGACTTCCTTTTCGTTTTCTGTTTCGTTTTTCTATCTTCGTTCTTCTATCTTTCAGTACTAGGTACTATCCCCCTGCTCAAGGACGCAAGCCGCATCCAGCACCAACAGACTAGAGTTTTCAAACACAAGACAGGGTTGATGCAGGGTTTTGAGGATGGGACGAGAGCCTTGGCGGAGCGATCGCTGGATAGGACGCACGACATCGTCATATTGCCAAACCCAGGATCGACGGAGATAGTCGGCTTGAAAGGCATGGCGATCGAGCAGCCAAAAGTCAATGCCATAGGTCTCGGTGACGGTGCGCACTATGTCGAGGTCGTCGCTATACTGCGCTTGCAGGACAGCGGTGGTGCGCTCCACAAACTGGTCATAGTAGCCGGTATGGTACGGGATGCCATATTCCCGCGCTGTCAGCACCGATCGCTGGGAAAAACTAGGTAGATTGCTGGCCTCATCGGCAATGGAGGCAATCATGGTATCAGCAGGCTGCTGAGAGAAAAAGGTATACAGGTCAGGATAGGCACCGGTGACATAGCCCACCCGAGGAAACTGCACCCACAGGGGAAACAGCAGCAGAGCCAGGGCGATCGCTCCGGAAACCATGACCCCAACGATAGATCGCAGCCGCTGGTGAGGATGGGTTTGCTCAGCCCAGTGCAAGAGGGCATCCATCAAGGTGATCAGGGCGATCGCAGCGGCCAGGGACAGACCAATGCGCAGCGTATGCTGGGTGTAGCGACTGGGCAGGTGTAGACGGTAGAGCAGCAGATGGGCCAGACCATACCAAACCAGGGAGACCCCGAGCATTTGCAGTAAAATCAACACCTTGGGCTGGATATGCTGACAGAGGGGAAACCAACGCGATCGCCATGCCATCAGGGGCAGCAAGAGGGCGGCATAGAGCAAGGGCGATAATCGACCAGCCCGAGGCAAGATGCCACTACGCCCATCCCAAAGCCAAAATTGGGCGGTGCTATCCCTAAAAAATTCAGCCCGCCCCCCAGCTTGAAACTCTGGCAGGCGGCGGGCCTCCGCCAACGACACCACCGGGCCATAGTCCGACGGACTGAGCAGATAGGGCAGCATCACGGCGATCGCAATCCCAATGCCCACGCCACACAGCCAGGCATCACGACGGGTGAACGGCCAATGGGGCACCCGCAACCACCAGCGCAGCCCCTGAACGGCCAGCAAGCCGGCGCTGATCAACACGGTTTGAGGATAAAACAGGCCCTGCAGAAGGATGGTGATCCAACAGGGAAGGAGCGATCGCTTCAGCAGGTAGTACAAAAATGCGGTGAGCAGTGGATAGACAAAGGCGCGGGGGGTGCCAGAACCCACATCATCGTGCGTCCAGATAATCTGATTCAGCAACAGCGATGCCGTAAACCCAGCCACCGGCAACGGCAAGAGTTCTAAGCAAATGCCAAAGCAATAGCCCGTGGTGATCACACCTAGGATCAACGGCACAATCTTGCTCAGCAGGACGGGATCAAGACCTAGCTCGGCAGCACCACGGTAGAGGGCGGTATAGCCCTTAGGCGCTACCGACTGAAAGTAGTCAGCAATGACATCATTGGGAAATAGGTCGGCATCCAAAAACCGCCGCATCCAAAAAACATGCTGGCGAGCATCGTCTTGAATCACATAGGCGCTGTCGAGAGACTGATGAAGTGCCAGGCCGCCAAACAGCAACGCTACAAGAAAACTCAGACCCAACCACAGAACACACCACCCCTGCGTCAGTCGGGTAGCTTGAGTAATCAGACCTTTATGGAGCTGAGGAAGCCGGTCATGCATGGTAAGGGCAGAAATGCGAAACGGGCGATCGCCCGACTGACATCAGCTTACCCTGTTCCCACAGGAGAAACGGAGTCCTACCCAGAATCTCTCTCACAATGCTGTTATCTCCAGCAAAATATAGGCGACGAGCTGATCGCCACCGCCTGGATCGAAGACGCAGATCGGTCTAAGACAAAAACGCTTAGAAGCGCAGACCTACTCCGCCTTGGAGGGATGCAGCAGTGCCACCACCCTCTTCATAGGCATCAAACGCAATAATGGCATTACCGAACAGCACCAACCGACTATAGGGCAAGCTATAGTCTACGCCGGGCTGAATCACGAAGGCAGTTTGGTTGCCAATGGGGGATGTATCGCCATCGCTACCGCCATTTTGGAAGGCAATCCCTGCACCAATATAAGCATCAGTCTGCCAGTTGAGGGGTAGATCGTAGGAGACTGTTGGCACAATGGCGGTTGTGCTACCAAGGGTCAACACTTGCCCACGCACGGAGATGGGCAGTTCCAAAATGTTGTAGCGCACAGCGATCACGGCTGCCGACTCGCGGCTTTCGTTAAAAACAGTCGTGTTGCCTTCCGTAAGACCGAAGGAGCCGCCGATCCCCACATAGCTGCCATAGGCAGGCTGGGCAGATGCTGGCTTAGCCACACCCATTGTCGCCGCGATCGCTGCTGCACCAAGGGCGATCGCCCCTCCACGAGTTATCCAAGCTAGTTGTCTATTCATCCCCAAACCTCTTGTTGGTGTTGATCACCACCTCAGAGCATGACATCCAAGGGGTAGACCCATGGTCAAAAATTCTTCGTGCCTGTAATCCTAAACATTGATTGCCAAAACGACAACCTGATCGCACGTGCAACCAAGGACTAGATTCCTGTATCCCCCATCCGCCCTAGCCCCATACAAACATTGCCCGCCCTGACACAGATGTCGGGGCGGGTGATGATACTTGAGCACATTGATGCATCTAGGTTAACGTTAGCCTCCGTCCACATGGAGCATGGGCACCGGGTGAACCGCCAGGGTTCTACAACAAATTCAGAGGCTTAGTCCCTAGAACCGAGATTGACGGCGACGTTGCTTACGACGAGCCAGCGCCTTGCGCTTACGCTTTTCGATCGGTGTTTCAAAGTGACGATTTTTCCGCATGTCTGGAAAAATGCCTGCCTGAGAAACCTTGCGCTTAAAACGTCGCAGGCCTGACTCTATACCTTCATTTTCGCCCAGAATTACTTGGGTCATGCTATTTCCTCAATCAATACATCAACATCAAAGGTGCCAACCTGGTCAGCTCTTGCAAGCTGTCAGATCGACTTAACTATACTTTAACGGTAGTCCACAACTGCAACTCATGCACTCCTAAATAGATTGGCTGAGAGGCTCATCTGCTCTAACCAACCTGCGCATCGTCTGTGAACTGACCTGCTTTTCAAGCATCTTGCCCTATTCGGCGTATAGCTCAGTGATGGGGAGCTATACTCGCCGCGCCTGTCCAAACCCAAACCAAACTCACTGAATCAGACTAAACGTGAGAGCAGTAGGGTAAAGTGTTGTGCTCTCTACCCTGCTGCTCATCACGATCAACGAATACTAGAGATTGCTTGTTGGCAATTCAGATGCGATTAGTAGCTGCGGTTGTTGTTCCAGCCGCCGCGGCTGCCACCGCCACCGCCACCACTGCGATTGTTTTCACGGGGCTTCGCCTTGTTGACCCGCAGATCGCGGTTCATCCATTCAGCGCCGTCCAAGTCTTCGATAGCAGCGTTTTCTTCTTCGTCTGTTCCCAGCTCGACAAAAGCAAAACCTCTAGGGCGACCTGTCTCACGGTCAGTGGGCAGATGAACGCGCTTCACTGTCCCATATTCTGCAAAAATTTCAGACAGGTCTTCCTGTGTAACATCATAAGAGAGGTTACCAACGTAAATTGACATTCAGCATCTCCAAATCAAAGGTGTTTGTAGAGAATTAGATTCGGAGACAACAGCACGTAAACCAATGAGTTATACCCGAAAATAATTACCAAATTAACCCTAGCACACAACCCCCAAATCATGGTGATCTTTATCACGCCTCTCAGAACATTAAGAGGCGTGACAGGGCAGAGAGGGTGGTTAGGGATGCCTATTCAATTAGGCGTTGGGTTGCTTGTCCTGTAGGGCTGCAATATATTGCTCGATGCTATGGTCTGTGAAGCGGCGGGATAGAAACCGCCAACCAAACCGTGATCCTAAACGATATTCTTGGTCTATATGAACGTAGCCTTGCCAGGGTCTGGGCAGGGCTGGCACCATGTCCATGCCGTAGATAAACCGATAGCTCTGGGGCACTCGACGATTGAAGGAATCTTGGAAGTTGCGGTTGCCAACTCGTGGCGCACCAAAGCTGTAGAGTTCAATGCTGCTTATCTTACTTGCAAAGTTATATTGAATATCGACAGCACAGAGCGTAGCGATCGCTCCCCCGAGGCTATGCCCGGTGACGATCACTCGGGGTGGGGCGGCGGCGATGTGGTCGTTGAGGTATTGGTGAATAACCGGTCGGATCTTCTCTGCCATATAAGCGTTGACAAACCCAGAATGCATCATCGACCCCGATGAACCACCTTCTGCATAGGGGTAGGTCTTCTCCTGCTCCGCCACAATCTCCCCCTGAATCACCTCTTGCCTGAACTCGGCAACGGTGGGTCTGAAGTTGCGGTTGATTTCCCAGTCTTTTTCATGGGAGCTGCCGCGAAACACGATATGGATTGTTGAGGCAGCGGCGTCAACGATCACAGCTCCTTGGGTATCGGTGCTTTTATCGTCTAATAAATAGTAGGGATGGGTAGCCTCAAATCCATTAAGACGAGGGCTAGCAAAGTCCTCATAGATGTCTTTTGATAGGAGCGCACAGGTGACGGCTTGGGCATAGTCTAGATCTACCATAGTCTCTAGCTCTTGATAGGTGGACAGCATTGGTTTTAGATGTGCGAGAAAGTCCCTGGCTGGTTGCGGGAAAGCGCCGTGGGCGATATTACTCTCTCGTCGGAAGATAGTTTGAGTTTCAACGGGATGGGGCGAGATTCCGGATGGACTAGGCCATGGCAGAACATTGGAACTAGGGTTTGCCTTTGATTCCATCATCTGTTTTCCTTGAGCCATCCAGTCTATGACTGTGCAGGAATTTACGTCTCGTAGCTTTGTCTTTACTGCTCGACCTTGGTTGCTATGGATCTTAAGTAGTGCTTGGGTCACCATGGGTTTAATCATCATGGTGCTGTTAGGGCAATCATCACGGCTGATGTGCGATCGCACTGAGCAAGGGGATGGCTTTTGCGAACTCACCCAGGCCAACCTACTTCGCTCCAGCACGATCTACTTCCCCGTGGATCATCTGCAAACGGTACAGCTCTTTCCCCCCGATGCCACCTCAACACCCAGCCATGCCATTTGGCTGCGTATGGGCGATCGCTACCTTCCCATCCAGATCTACGCTACGCTCAACGATCGCGAACGACTGACGATTGCCGGACGCATCCAGCGATTTCTCTACAATCCAGACCTGCTGTCTTTAGAATGGGTCAGCGATAACCGCTGGTTTGCCTATGGCGTTGGATGGGCGCTGACGTTGGTGGGCCTTGCCATCAGTGTGCTCTATGGCAAGGTGGTGACCGGCACCTTTGATAAGCAAACTGGACAGTTTACCCTGCAACAGCAGGGCGTATGGCAGAAACAGCAGCAAACCTATCCCCTGGAGGCGATCGCCGCCGTCCAGCTTGAGACCTCCGATGGCAGCGCCGGTTCGGTCTATCGAGTATGTCTACACTTTAAGTCCCAAGACCTACCGCCCGATTTGCCCACCTATCTGCCCCTCACCCCCTACTACGGCATTGGACGGGCTGAACATGAAGGGTTGGTGCAGCATATCCAAGCTTTTTTGAACCGCTCCTTTTGATCGCCTTGCCACGATCACGTCCCTAGTTCTCTGCGGCGGGTTTACCTTGTCGTGGGGCACCAGTGTTCTCTGACTGACGTTTCTTGAGCGGGTGTTCCCTGAGCGAAGTCGAAGGGAACACGGGTCGGGTTTTAGTTTTCTCCCTGCGGGAGACGTTTCACGTTAGCGTAGCCTGTCCTCAGGACAAACGACTTCGCTCAGCCAGCGTAGTCCTTGGGATAAGCGTGCTGTTAGGGTTAGCCGTAACGCACCGTTTTGTAAAGATTTGACACGTTAGGTTGATGCGATCGCATCCTATATATCAATAGATTTTTCTGCTTAATACAACCTATGGATTGTTTAATGATTGGATTAATCCAGACGTTGGATGTTCATCCATGGTTAAACAATTAAATATTGAGTTTCTTGAAGCATTGCCGATGTTTTGGGCATAAATTTAGGGCTAAAAATGTTAGGTTTTGTTGAAAGATATTAACTTTTGCAGGCGCTGGACGATCTCGTTTAGATTCTGGATAGATCTCTACTTCTAGCTTACGTGATTAAGAACGCGATCGCCACCTTTTAGTGAACCGCTAGACCCTATACCAATCAATGGATTAGACGCTAGCTGAATCCATTAAGAAACATAACTAATTGTCCGCTCGATTTAGGTTGCGTTAGGCTTTGGGAGCAATTCAAAAAGTCTTAATAATTATCATTTTTAGGGCACACTATGATGAGAGTGGGGTGATAAAGGATTGAGTTTATTCCGCATCAAAAAACGAGTCCACAATCATCTCACTATCTGTTCTTAATAGGCTGTTATAAAAGCCAGAGGAATACACTTATGGTTAACCTACCATTCGCATCAAGAAGTGATTCCGGACATACCAAAGACAATGCATTAATTCTTTGGTTTGAAGAAGTTGGCATTGCAGATATTCCGTATGTAGGCGGAAAAAATGCCTCCCTAGGAGAAATGATTCAGCAACTCATGCCCCAAGGCGTAAGTGTTCCCACAGGCTTTGCTACAACAGCCTACGCCTTCCGCTACTTCATTGAAAAAGCTGGGCTGAAGGAACAACTGCGATCGCTCTTTTCTGATCTCGATGTGGAAGACATGCCCAACCTGCGGGAACGCGGCAAGCAAGCCCGAGGTTTGATCTTAAATACGCCCTTCCCGAAAGATCTCGAAGAAGCGATCGCCCTGGCCTACCTGCGCCTCTGTGAACGCTACGGCATCAATGGTGAATTGTGCGATCGCTTTGAAGGAGAAGAACGGGAAGCCTGTCGGCGCTACAGCAGCGATGTAGACGTGGCGGTACGCTCCAGCGCCACAGCCGAAGACTTGCCCGATGCTAGCTTTGCTGGACAGCAAGAAACCTATCTAAATGTCCATGGCGTCAAGGGCGTACTGGAATCCTGCCACAAGTGCTTTGCCTCCCTGTTTACCGATCGCGCCATTTCCTATCGCACCATTAAGGGCTTTGACCACTTTGAAGTGGCCCTCTCCGTGGGCGTGCAAAAAATGGTGCGGTCTGACCTAGCCTCCTCGGGCGTGATGTTCTCCATCGATACCGAAACTGGCTTCAAGGATGCCGCCCTGGTCACCGCAGCCTACGGCCTAGGCGAAAACGTGGTGCAGGGTGCCGTCAACCCTGACGAATACTTTGTCTTCAAGCCCACCCTCAAGCAAGGCTTTAGACCCATTCTTGAAAAACGCTTGGGCAGCAAAGAAATCAAGATGGTCTATGACACGGGTGGCTCGAAGCTCACCAAAAATGTGACGGTGTCGGACAGTGAACGCTGTAAATATGCGATCACCGATGATGAAATTCTCAAGCTGGCTGAATGGGCCTGCATCATCGAAGATCACTATTCCAACGTGCGCGGCATGTATACGCCCATGGACATTGAATGGGCGAAGGATGGCATTACCGGCGAGCTGTTCATCGTGCAAGCCCGCCCAGAAACCGTCCAGTCGCAAAAAGCTGGCAATATTCTCCGCAGCTATCGCCTCCAGGGAACCAGTGACGTATTGATCACCGGGCGAGCCGTGGGCGAAATGATTGGCCAGGGCGATGCCCGGGTGATTTTGGATGTCCATGGCATCGATCAGTTCAAGCCCGGTGAAGTCTTGGTGACCAACAAGACCGATCCTGACTGGGAACCGATTATGAAACGCGCCAGTGCGATCGTCACCAACCAAGGCGGACGCACCTGCCACGCCGCAATTATTGCTCGGGAAATGGGTATTCCAGCGATCGTCGGCTGCGGCAATGCCACCGGCGTCCTCAAAACTGGGCAAGCCGTGACCGTCTCCTGCTCGGAAGGGGAAGAGGGTCGGGTCTATGCCGGATTGGTGCCCTTTGAGATCCAAGAAACCCAGTTGGATAACCTACCGCGCACCCGCACCCAGATTTTGATGAATGTGGGCAACCCGGATGAAGCCTTTGGGTTATCGTCGATTCCCTGTGATGGCGTTGGTCTAGCCCGCTTCGAGTTCATCATTGCCAACCACATTAAGGCCCACCCCTTAGCCCTGCTGCACTTTGATACCCTGGAAGACGAGGACGCCAAACGCGAGATTGCTGAGCTGACGGCGCTCTATGACCACAAACCCGACTTCTTTGTCGATAAGCTAGCCCACGGCATCGGCATGATTGCGGCAGCCTTCTATCCCAACCCGGTGGTCGTCCGCATGTCTGACTTCAAGAGCAATGAATATGCCAACTTGCTCGGTGGTCGGCAGTTTGAACCGTCGGAAGAAAATCCGATGATTGGCTGGCGGGGCGCATCGCGCTACTACGACCCCAACTATGCCGAAGCCTACGGGCTAGAATGTAAGGCCCTGAAGCGGGTACGGGATGACATGGGGTTAACCAACGTCATTCCCATGATTCCCTTCTGCCGCACCCCAGAAGAGGGACGCAAGGTGTTGGCAGAAATGGAAAAACATGGACTCAAGCGGGGTGACAACGGTCTGCAAGTCTATGTGATGTGCGAAATTCCCAGCAATGTCATCCTCGCGGATGCCTTCAGTCAGGTGTTTGATGGATTCTCCATTGGCTCCAATGACCTGACCCAACTCACCCTTGGTCTCGATCGCGATTCATCGTTGGTGGCGCACATCTTTGATGAACGCAACGAGGCGGTGAAGCAAATGGTACGGATGGTGATTGAGGCGGCTAAACGCAACCATCGCAAGATTGGCATCTGCGGGCAGGCCCCCAGTGACTATCCAGAATTTGCTGAATTCTTGGTTGAGCTAGGGATTGACTCCATTAGCCTCAATCCAGACTCGGTGATGAAGACCCTGTTGGCGATCGCTAAGGTTGAGGAAACTCAATCCTAGGGCCAGCATCTGGGATGGGGGCGATCGCTCCCGTCCCACCTCCCTCCTCATTAACACTCACAGTGGGTAAAAACTATGTTTCAAAAAATTCTTGTAGCGGTTGATTGCTCTGAAATGGGGCGACATGTCTTTAACCACGCCCTATCCCTAGCGAAGCCTATCCAAGCTGAGTTAATCCTATTGCATGTCTTAACAGCAGAGGAATCGGGTAGCCCCGATATGTTTGTCAGCCCTGGGCTGAGCTACTACCCTGTGGTCAACGATTCCATGCTGAAGGTCTACCGAGAGCAATGGCAAGAATTTGAGGAACGGGGGCTGAATATGCTGCGATCGCTCTCCGACGTAGCCCAATCCCATGGCATCACCACCTCCTACCGGCAAATTCCAGGTAGCCCAGGACGAATCATCTGTGCCATGGCCGAAGAGAGTGGCGTTGATCTGGTGATCATGGGACGACGAGGGCTGTCCGCTATTCGGGAAATGCTCATGGGTAGCGTTAGTAACTATGTGCTGCACCACGCACCCTGTTCCACGCTGACCATTCAAGTTCCTGAGAATGGGGCCGCTAAACCGAGTGATGCCCAAGAAGCGGCTGCTTCACGGTAGCACTCACGGCTCTAGCAACACCTCCCACGGCACCATCGGATCTCGGGCGATCGCCTCCGACACGAGCACGGCACCCACCTGGTTGATGTGACTCGGATCGGCAAATAGGTCGTTGCGCTGAAAGTCGGGCTGGTTTAAGTCCACGAGCGTAAACCCTTGGGCGATCGCCAATTGCCGTAGGTGTAGCTGAAATTGCTGTTCATAGCTCTGACGCACGGGGTCAAGATAATCTTGGCTCAGGGGCAGGTTGACGAGCACGAGGGGAATCCCTTGCTGACGGGCGTAGTTGACGATCGCCACCGAGGCTTGGGTCTGTTCTCCCTGCAGTTGGAACGGCACATAGCTACCGTCATACTGCCCAGACACGCGGGGAAAACCTTGGTAGTAGACGGCTGGATCAAAGCGATCGGCGATGGGCAAAAAGCCTTGGGGCGTCAGGTCAGTGGCGATTGGCGACGGCGCAGGGGCACAGTCACCGCTCGACGACAGCCAAGGATCGACCGTACTGGCTTCTGGGTTCTCGGCCGGCCAGCAGGACGGTTCGGCTTGCCCCCTCAAAAGTCGTGATAACTGGGGCGATGATTGCAGCACAATGCTTTGGATAGGGCGATCGCCCTCTGTGACTAACCGCCTATAGCCCGGCGAAGCTGTCAGACGCTCATAGGTAGCATCGGGGCGGCCACTGTTAAACGCGCGGGATCCATCCCCCCAAATCACCAAGCGCGGCAGATGCTCCGGATCCAGCACCTGCCGAAAGATCACGTCTACGACCTTGGCTGTCGCCCCATTCACGCTGAAGTTGTAGACCGTGACCTCGCCCCAGCCTTCATCCTCCAGCGTCGCCGCCAACACTTGGGGGTCAATCCCCTGCAGCGATCGCGAACTGCCCAGAATCAACACATCGGGTGGCCCATGGGTCTTGAGATAAGCGGTGTATTGGGCCAATTGTTCATCTAAGCGCTGACTATGGAAACTAGGAAAATCGTAGGTGTAGACCGTGCGCTGGCGGCGATCGCGCTGATCTGGCTGATCCCTCACCTCATCTCGATCGAAGCCATCTCGATCTAAGATAGACGGAGCCGCAGAGGCCAGCGGGGTATCAAAGTGCGCCGACCTTGCCAACACAGGAGCACGGCTGAGCCGACCTTCGCTACCCACCATCACTAAGGCAGCGATCGCCACTCCAGCCTTTCCTATCCAATGCTGACCGATATGCCACATATCCCTACAACGTATACCGACAATCTATCCCGAAACGTATACCCAGTCATGGATGCCAACAATGCCGACTGTTCAAGCAACAGCCCGTTCAACCATGCTCTATCAGCAGCTTAACCTGTTGGACTGGTCTGGGCCATCCCCTGGATGGGAAAAGATTGCTGGCGTTGATGAAGTGGGACGCGGAGCCCTCTTTGGGCCAGTGGTTGCCGCTGCCGTCATGCTTCCTGAGGCTTGTTTCGACGACTTGATTCAGCAAGGCGTCACCGATAGTAAGCAGCTTTCGGCTGCCCAACGCACTGCCTTAGATACCCAGATTCGCCGCGTGGCGATCGCCTGTGCTGTGGGTCTAGCATCGGTTCAGGAAATCGATCGCCTGAATATTCTACAGGCCTCCCTGCTGGCCATGCAGCGGGCTATTAATCGACTTTCTCCAGTTCCTGAACTATGCCTGATTGACGGTAACCGTAAAATTCCTACCCTCACCCTGCCGCAGCACACGATCATTCAAGGCGATCGCACCTGTTTAGCGATCGCCGCTGCTAGCATTGTGGCCAAAGTGTGGCGAGATCAGCTGATCACTCGCCTTGATGCTCGATATCCAGGCTATGGTCTCGCTGCTCACAAAGGCTACGGCACCGCCAAGCATCGCCAGGCCATCCAAACCCTGGGCATTTCTCCCCAACACCGTCGCTCCTTCCGCCCCTGCCAACTGCTCTCATCGGATGCTGGCTCTACATCGGGTCATCTAGACCCCAGCACCCGTTAGAGATATTGCCGCCAAACTCCCACTAAAACCCCCTGTACCTGGACAGCCTCGGCGGGTACGTTAATGGGCTTGTAGTTATCGTTCGCTGCTTCTAGGGTGACGTGGTTATCGCGGCGATAAAAATGCTTGAGGGTGTTGCCAAAGCCTTCAACCCGGGCAGCCACAATGGTGCCATCTTTGATGCGATCGGGTTCAAACACTGGGCGCATAATCACGATGTCTCCATCGGCAATCATGGCGTTGATCATACTGTCGCCCGTGACCCGCAGGGCGTAGTCCTTATGCTTGAGCTGAACGCCGGAAATGTCGAGGTGTTCGGCTTCCGCGTCATCCGTCACCGGTTCAATCAATCCCCCAGCGGCGATCTCACCCATGATTGGCACACCGGGATTCAGCGACTTGAGGATGCGAATCGTACGGGCTTTTCCTTCCGTCCAGTCGATGTACCCTTTGTTGCGCAGGTGCTCTAGACGGCTCTGGATGGGAGCGGGCGATCGCAGCCCCATGGCTCGCATCATCTGACGAATGGACGGGGAATGCTGGTTCTCGCGGATGTAGTCGATCAGCCAGTCGTATAGCTGTTGTTGGACTTCTGTCAGGGCTTCCATGACCTTCTCAGCCTCTCAAAGGAATAGGGCGGACGCTATGATCCATAAGAACAACTGTACCAACAAAACACCCGTATTGTCTAGGATTTTTCCTGAGGGCGAGGGAAGAAAGGGTTAGACGCCGGCACGGAGAAAGGTGGAATAGGCGGATGGGCTAAGGTCTCGGCAGATCGGGGCGACATCGGTTCAGGGCTAGGGTTAGCCGGTGTTCCAGACGGCGTCACAGAGGGTGTTCCAGACGGCGTTCCAGATGAAGACGAGGAGGACGAGGACGGCGTTGACGGGCGCTGGATATTGGAGGCGATCGCCAACAAAATGCCCCCAGCGATGGCCAACGGCAGCGGCAGCGAGACCTCTTTCACCATTTGGTATGCCTGGGTAGCCAGGAAAAATATCAGAAAACAAACCGTCCAAATTTGCATGAATATAGGTCTAGGAAACTGCCCGTGATGATACTGCAAGATCCATCAAATGTCTCCTCAGAACCAAGTCCTCTCGGAACCATAGGCTCCCAGATATCCATTCAACTGCCTTGTCTAGCAGCCAGCAAACTCCTGTCCGCCTCAAGCTAGCGACTCCCGAGCAGCGATCGCTTCCCTAGGAACATCACTAAACACCGCATCCACACCCAGCCGAAAAAACTGGTGATACTCCTGGCCAGGAGTGGCATAGGCAGGATGGAGGAACTGCGGCTCGTTGCGAAAGGTGTAGGGATGCACCCAGAGGCCACAGGCATGGGCCCGGTCTACCACGTCTGTGGGCGGCAGCAGTTGACCAGCATCCGTGGGATGGCTGGGCACAATCCAGCGTTTATCGGGGCCAATTCCTTGGGCATACTGGGCGATCGCGGCCAATCCCTCCGGAGTCAGCAACTCAGCATAGGGGCGATCGCTGTCTGCCTGACGTTCCGTCGCTTGGCCAATGAGCTGAATCAGCGGCAGCCTCGTAAGCGATCGCAGATCCTGTAAATTTTGGGTTTCAAAGGACTGAATGCAGATGCGATCGTGAGGATGCCCATAGCCATACTGCGTCAGCCCTTGGAGGAGCGGAGCTTCAATGGGCAAACCCATCGATTGAAAATAGCTGGGATGCTTGGTTTCAGGGTAGATGCCGATGGTGCGACCGGTCGTTTGCTCCGCTTGGCGCACCAGGATCAGGATTTCTTCCCAGGTGGGAATTTGAAACTGATCGTTAAAGCTCTGATCTCGAAAGGGGAGCCGTTCCCGCACCCGCAGGGTTTTCAGTTCCGCCAGGGTGAAATCTTCGGTGAACCAGCCTGAACAGGTCTGACCATCGATCTGCTTGGTGGTGTAGCGATCGCTAAACTCAGGGCGATCGCCAACGTCAGTAGTATCAATCAGGTTATTTTCATGGCGGGCCACCAACACCCCATCGCGGGTAGGCACCAGATCCGGCTCTACATAATCTGCCCCTAGGGCGATCGCCAGATCATAGGCCGCTAAGGTATGTTCAGGGCGATCGCCGCTTGCTCCTCGATGAGCAATTACCAGCGGCGGTGTTCCGTTTAGGGTCATCCAAGCAGCCATAGTCAACCTGACATCAACATTTAAGTCCTAAAAATCTATCCCATCGGCACAAAACTGGGACATGATTCCGCTATGATTAAGTCTCAGCGTCAGACGTTAACTGAGCGTTAAGCTTCAGGAAGCGATCGCCTCCCGCCTTTCTCATCTTTTAGTCACAACTTTTGTTTGACAAATGAGTTGGAAATCGGCATAATCAAGATCGCTCTGAAAAACGAGTGACCCACTTAGGGGACTGTAGTTCAATTGGTTAGAGCACCGCCCTGTCACGGCGGAAGTTGCGGGTTCGAGCCCCGTCAGTCCCGTTAAACTGAAGAAGAAAACCAAGAGAGCTAATTCTGGCTCTCTTCTTTATTGGTAGATGAAATCATTAGAAGTCTTGGATGGGCTACCGCTCAGCCCTTGCTCCTGCTGAAATCTTGGGGTGGCGATGGGCCAGCCGATGGTGTCTCCTGAGCGTTGGACGCTGCGATCGCCCCCATATGGTATGAATTCAATGTTGTTCCACAAGTGGTTGGTGTATGACAGTTCGCGTTCGTATTGCCCCTAGTCCTACGGGAAATTTGCACATCGGTACGGCTCGCACGGCCGTTTTTAACTGGCTCTTTGCCCGCCACCACGGGGGGCAGTTCATCCTGCGTATTGAAGACACAGACCTAGAGCGATCGCGACCGGAATTTACTGAGAACATTCTGGAGGGTCTCGCCTGGTTGGGGATGACCTGGGATGAAGGGCCCTTTTACCAAAGCCAGCGGCTGGATCTCTACCGCCAAGCCATCCACAGCTTGTTAGACCAGGGATTGGCCTACCGCTGCTATTGCACCCCGGACGAACTCGATGAGATGCGGGCCAAGCAAAAGGCCCGAGGCGATGCCCCTCGCTACGATAACCGCCATCGCCACCTCACCGCTGAGCAGGAAGCAGCGTTCCTAGCTGACGGACGCCAGCCGGTGATTCGCTTCAAAATTGACGACGATCGCGAGATTGCCTGGACAGATTTGGTGCGGGGTACGGTGACCTGGAAAGGACGTGACCTCGGCGGCGATATGGTGATTGCCCGCGCTGCCTCCCAAGACGATATCGGTCAACCGCTGTACAACCTAGTGGTGGTGCTCGATGACATCGACATGGGCATCACCCACGTGATTCGCGGAGAAGACCACATTGGCAACACGCCCAAGCAAATTTTGCTCTACGAAGCCCTGGGTGCCACCGTGCCGGAGTTTGGCCATACACCGCTGATCTTGAACCAGGCAGGGGCCAAACTGTCGAAGCGGGATGGCGTCACCTCCATCTCCGACTTTCAGGCCATGGGCTACACCGCCGAAGCGCTGGTGAACTACATGACCCTGCTTGGCTGGTCGCCGCCGGATGCCACCCAGGAACAGTTCCTCCTGGCAGAGGCGGCTCAGCAGTTTAGTTTTGACCGGGTTAACAAGGCCGGCGCAAAGTTTGACTGGGATAAGCTGAACTGGCTGAACAGTCAATATCTCCATGCCATGCCCAGTGAAGACTTGGTGCAGGGTCTGGTGCCCTACTGGCAGCAGGCAGGCTACGCCGTTGATCTGGCAGGCGATCGCCCTTGGTTAGAGCAAGTCGCCACCCTAGTGGGTCAAAGCCTGGTTCGCCTCAGCGACGCCACCGACATGACCCGCTACCTGTTTGATGCCGACCTCCCCCACGACGAGGAAGCGATCGCCCAGCTCCAGCAGGCAGGCGTGGCCGATCTCCTAGCAGCAGTGCAAACCCTCTTGGCAGAGCAAACCGCACCCCTCACCGAAGACAGCGCCAAAGATATCGTCAAACAAGCCACCAAGGCCGCTGGGGTGAAAAAGGGACTGGTGATGCGATCGCTGCGGGCGGCCCTCACCTGCGCCATGCATGGCCCCGACCTGATCCAGTCTTGGGTCTTACTCCATGCCAAGGGTATCGATCAACCTCGGTTAACCGCAGCCCTAGGGATCGCCCAGGCTGGGTAATCCGACGTCCACCGGCGGGTTGGCTAAGATAGCGGCATGGAACATTTCGGCAGATCTGACCATCGTGGTCAAGGAGCCTCGTTCCAGCCCGTCGTCATTCTCCACCCCGCCTATGCACCCCCGCCCTATCCTCACCCTCGGCGCGATCGCTTCCCTCATGCCCCTGTGGGTATCCTCAGGAGCGATCGCCCAATCTCGCCCCAATCCGGCAGTCTACAGTTCCGGCGTCACCCTGTTTGAAGACATCACCCTCACCCCCAATTTCACCCCCAACCCCGCCACCGTTCGGGGACTGAGCGGCGGTAGTCGGGCCGCTAGCGATATGGTTCGACGCACCCAAAGCCCCACGGGTCTATGCAACGGCTTCATCAACAACGAGCCCGACCATACCATGGTGCTTACCCAGCCATTTCCCTATCTCAGCCTGCAAGTGCAAAGCCGGCAAGACACGACCCTAATCGTCCGCGACCAAGATGGTAATACCTGGTGCAACGATAATTATCAAACCTTCAACCCCGCCATCATTGGCGAATGGGCCGCAGGCACCTATCGCATCTGGGTAGGCGGCATCTCACCCCGTCAATCTGCTCCCTACGTGATCACCCTGAGCGAAACACCGGAGACCGCCGCCAATCCCGTGAGCCCTGCCAATACCCCACAACTCCAGCGCTAATTCCCACTTCCCAAGGCTCACCCTTCGGGTAGAGTGCTGCTGTAAATGCTCAAAACTGGCTGCCCAACACCATCCCCGCCAGTAGCCAAAATCCCAACCCCACATTCTGGCGAAACACTTGGCCATAGAGCGACGGGTGGGGCTTGGCGCGGCGCAGCTCCCAGTAGTGCCAAGCCCAAACCGGCAGGGTCAACACCCAGGTGATCCAGAACAGCATACCCAACGACAGCATCCAACCCGTGATCCCCAGCAGTATAGCCGCGCCAGCAAAGAAGATACCCACCGCCGCCGCCGCCCGCGATCCAAAAAACAGGGCACTCGATCGCACCCCAATGCGCCGATCATCCTCCCGATCCGCCATGGCATAAACCGTATCAAAACCCAGCGTCCACAGCACCGTAGCCCCCCAGAGCGGCCACACCGCCGACTCTAACCCCGCCGTCACCGCACTCCAGCTAATCAACACCGCAAAGCCCCAGGCAATGGACAACACTAACTGGGGAATGGGAAACACTCGCTTGGCGGAGGGGTAGAGCAAAATGACCGGCACCGCCGCCACACAGAGCCAAAAGCTAAACGGATTTAGGTACAGCGATAGCCCCCAAGCGCAGACAAGCGACACCAGCAAAACCCCGATGCCGGTTTGAATCGACAAGGCACGGGAAGCTAGGGGGCGATCGCGGGTTCGGCTCACCTTCGGATCAATATTGCGATCCCAGAGATCATTGACCACACAGCCCGCCGCGCTGGTGGCCAAACTACCCAGAATAATCACCCCCACCAAGGGCCAAGGCGGTAATTGCCCTGGAACTTGACGATGGGCTGCCAGCACCACCGCCCACAGGGCAGGGATCATCAAGATCAAGCGGCCGGTGGGCTTATCCCAGCGCAGTAGCCGGAGAATGGCTTTCCACGTAGGTTCATTTGACGGAGGTTGCTGGGTCAGCATAGGAGTTGATACAGGGTTGATACAGGAAAGATAGTGAATTACACAGCCCGACCTAGAGGTCAAGGTAGCCCTAGGTTCCAGGGAGCGATCGCCCCCTGCTAGACAGCTCTAGGCTCACTGTCTAGCATATCGCTGCGATCCAATCCTGTCTTGCCACCATCCTTCAAAATCTAAGACATTGCTGTTTGGGATACATTTTGCCTACCCTATCTATGTGAAATTATGGAAAAAACCAGCGATCGCCCCCGTCGGGTTGAGTAGAATGAGGGAGACTCCAGCTCAAGCAGCACGGGCGGGTGTCACGGTGCAGGGGATCGCGATCGCCAGATTAGTCTTACCATCTAGGCTTCGACAACCGGGTTGACCTTTGGTTAACGACCGACCGATCTCAACCCCAGTGATCATCAGGACACATCATCGTCCATCATTAGCTACCCAGACCAACGCTAGAACACCTGCCTCCCTATCGAGCCTTAGCACCTAAGCTACTATTGAAACACTACAGAGGTGGCTAGGGTCACACCGCACCTGCCTGCAGAACGTTTCCTTGTGTTCTTTGCCGAGCCTTTCATTCTCAGTGTCGTACCATCTATTGGTCTTCCTCGGTTCTTAACGCACAGTATTCTACCTGCTGACATCGACTGGTCTTGGGTCTTGCGACCTTGCTGCCATCAAGAATGAGCCTGTCTTCAGGTCTACTGGCATCAGCACTCACACATCCTTGTAATCCAGTAGTCTGAACCCATCATTCAGGGTGACCAATGTTCCTACCTGTATTTGAACTATGGACGAAGCTAGGGGTCTTGCATCTTCGTGTTTTCCAACCCACCTTTATCACGAAAGCATTCCAGTGTTACCGCCAGTTGTTAATGAAGAGAAAATTTTCCCCTTTAAGTTTTGGTTTAACAGCACTGTTCAAGATGGCATGTACCATCAAAACGAGCTGTTCTATCGATTACATACCACGCCGCTCCACCTACGGGCCCAGCTCTATCACTATGCTTGTCGGCTAGGGCAGCGGGATAATGTCATGGTTACCGCATCCGATACCCATTGTAGTATTTGGGTGAGCTTGCGCAGCCCTAGCGTCACCGCGCTGACCCTACGGCGGCAACCTTTACCAGCCTTCCTGCAGCCCGATAGCCAGCTAGATAGCTCATCTGAACGCATGGTCTAGTTCCTATGATCTAGTCCCTTGATCTAGTCCCTCCAGTCCCCCTGCTTCAAGATGAGTACCTAGAATGTATCTTGCAATTCTTAAGCGTCTGCTTTAGTGTCAATTATGTTTGAATCCTCAGGGAACATGACCCTCGTCATTAGGTGAGTAGTTTGCTCCTGCCTGGTATATGCTCTAGCCAACATCGTTGAGTCTGGTGTTTTGAGGTGTCATGATGGATTTTGACGTTACACAAAAAGATAGGAGCTTGGAGACTATGGTGGAAGAAACAGAACAAACGACCGTTGATGTTGATGTTGACATCAATGGCGAGCAGTCGGGCAACTTGGCACAGGTTACCGCTTCGACATCAGAAGAATCTCAAGAACAGTGGCAAGAGATTGTTGACAAAGTCTCGGCATTTCTCGCAGATCTGCCAGCCTACTTGAGTGAATTTTTTGGGGAATACAAGCGCCCCATTATTACCGTGGGTATCATCACTGGCTCGATCGTTTCGGTCAAGCTAGTCCTAGCTGTGCTGGGTGCCATTAACGATATTCCTTTACTCTCCCCACTCTTTGAGTTGGTTGGGTTGGGATATTCCGCTTGGTTCGTCTACCGTTATTTGCTACAAGCCTCCAGCCGCAAAGAATTGGCGGAGGATTTCACCAGCTTAAAAGAGCAGGTGTTAGGACAAACCTCAATGAAGTGAGGCTGTCGAGATTGAATCCATGAGTTGCCTGCGTCGAGGGGAGCAACTCCAGACAGGTAGCTCATCGTTTAACCATAATCGTTCAACCATCGTTCAACCATAAAAGAGGGGTGTTGCAATGTAAGCAACATCCCTCTTTCCATGGGCAGACACTAGGAGCAGATATCCCGTCGGCTGGAACATGTTGTAGGGAATCCGGGGATCCTCCACTGTCCCCGATCGGTACACCACTGATGGGTACACCGCCGGGAAGAGGACTAGGACAGCCTTGGCGATGATCAGAGCATAATTGGCAGCCGTTGTCCTAGGGTGGCGATCGCCCCTAGTTCAACTTCTCTCCTCAACCGCCGCTTTTCTTGGCCCGATAGCCTAGCTTACTCAAGGCTTGCAGCAGCGTATCGCCATGATCGCCCTGAATTTCCAGGGTATTGTCCTTCACCGTTCCCCCCGCACCGCATTGAGACTTCAGGGTTTTGAGCAGGGTGGCGAGGGTGGCAGGGCTGGATTGAAAGCCGCTGACGATGGTGACCGTTTTGCCCTTGCGGCCTTTGCGCGAAGCTTGGATGCGCAGATCTTGTTGCTGAGGGGGCAGATCGGGAACGGCGCGTTCCGTGGCGGCGGTGTATTGGCGATCGCCAAAGTCGGAATAGACCAAGCGATCGCCCTTAGCGTTGGTTGGAGTGTTTTTTTGCTTGCCCATCGAAACTCTTGCCTATGACGACGCCTGTCCCTATCTAGATTAGCGCGTTGCCTATCCGACTCAACCTTTCTTGAGCACAGTTTTGAGCAGCCCAGATCCGTTAGCGTTGCCAATGAGTCTGTTTAGGGATTTGAATTGATCCCCTGGGTCATTCAGGGGCGATCGCCGCTATGGTAGGGCTAGGGGGCAGCGATCGCCCCTTATGAAAGAGTCTTCCTGATGTTAGAAAAACTTATGTTTATAATCACCATCACTAATGTGACAAACTTTGTCGCATCATAGACATAGGTAAAAACTCTTATTCAAACCCTTAACGACAAGCCAGGAGGTTACAGATGGTCGCTGTAGTGAACCCAGTTCAAAAACGATTGACCACCCAGACCGCAGAGATTGCGCCCGATACCGTGACGATTCGCTCCTTAGACTGGGATCGCGATCGCTTTGATATTGAGTTTGGCTTACAAAACGGCACCACCTACAACTCATTCATCATCTATGGTGACAAGACCGCCCTGGTCGATACCTCCCATGAAAAATTTCGGGATCTCTACCTCGATGCCCTCAAGGGAGCTGTGGATCCGTCCACCCTTGACTACCTGATTATTAGCCACACCGAGCCCGACCATAGCGGTTTGGTGCCCGATATCCTGGCCCTCGCCCCCGACATTACCGTGGTGGGTTCTAAGGTAGCGCTACAGTTTTTAGAAGGGCTGACCCACACGCCGTTTAAGCAAAAGATTGTCAAAAACGGCGACACCCTAGACCTGGGCAAGGGTCATGAACTGCAGTTCGTCATGGCTCCCAACCTACACTGGCCCGACACCATCTTCACCTACGATGCTGGCACCCAAACGCTGTTCACCTGCGATGCCTTTGGGATGCACTTCTGCAGCGATGCCACCTATGACGAACATCTAGCCACCATCGAAGCCGATTACCGGTTCTACTACGAATGCTTGATGGCCCCCAATGCTCGCTCGGTGCTGTCAGCCATGAAGCGCATGGCGGATCTGGGTGAGATTAAGCAAATTGCCACGGGGCACGGCCCGCTGCTCTATCACAACGTGCAGGAACTCACCCGTCGCTACAAGGAATGGAGCCAGGCCAAAACCAAGGCCGAAACCACCGCAGCGGTCTTCTACGTATCGGACTATGGCTATAGCGATCGCCTCTCCCAAGCGATCGCTCGGGGGATCACCAAAACTGGCGTGGCGGTGGACATGATGGATCTGCGGGTGGCCGATCCCCAGGAAGTGAACGAGTTGGTGAGTATAGCCTCCGCTCTGGTGATTGCTGCACCGCCTAGCTCTGGGCCCATGAGCACCGTGGCCCGGGCGGCCATCAGCACCATCTTGGCGGCGGTTCACGATAAGCAAGTGGTGGGGTTGTTTGAATCCTACGGCGGCGATGACGAGCCGGTGGATCCGCTCCTCAGCCGCTTTAAGGAACTCAACCTCACCGAGGCCTTCCCCGCCATTCGGGTGAAAGACGTGCCCTCCGAGCAAACCTACCAGCTCTGTGATGAAGCCGGTACAGACCTTGGACAGCTCCTCAGCCGCGATCGCAAAATCAAAAAAGTGAAGGCGATCGACAACGAGCTAGAAAAAGCCCTCGGTCGCATCAGCACCGGACTGTACATCATCACCGCCAGTAAGGGCGAAGTGAACGGGGCCATGCTGGCCTCCTGGGTCTCCCAAGCTAGCTTCCAACCCCTAGGCTTTACGGTGGCGGTCGCCAAGGATCGGGCGATTGAATCTTTGATGCAGGTGGGCGATCGCTTCGTGCTGAACATCTTGGCGGAAGACAACTACCAAGCGCTGATGAAGCACTTCCTCAAGCGATTTCCCCCGGGTGCCGATCGCTTTGCTGGCGTCAAAACCCGCACAGCAGAGAACGGTTCGCCGATCCTGGCCGATTCCCTCGCCTACCTAGAATGTGAAGTCTCTAGCCGCATGGAATGTAGCGACCACTGGATTGTCTACAGCACCGTTGATGCAGGCAAAGTGGCCACCCCCGATGCCCAAACCGCTGTTCACCATCGCAAGATCGGTAACTATTACTAAACTCTGCCCCGTCGGTGGAGATCCATCGGGCATCCACCGACTCAGACAGACCAAGCCCAAGCCAACGGCCTAGACCAATCACGGGAGCTAGCTTATGCCTGAAACGGTATCTCAATCTGCGATCGCCACCCATCCGCCTCGGGATGTCCAAGTGTTGGCGATCGCTGATCAAACCAAAGTGATGCGATCGCGCAGTTGGAGCCGTCTGCGCTTTGAAATTGAATATGCCCTAGAACGGGGCACCACGGCCAATTCCTACTTGATCACCGCCGACCAAAACGCCCTGATTGATCCGCCGGGGGAGTCGTTTACCACCACCTTCCTTGGTGCATTGGAACAGCGGTTTGATCTGCGCCAACTGGACTATGTCATCCTTGGGCACGTCAACCCCAACCGAGTCGCCACCCTCAAGGTGCTGCTAGAGCGTGCCCCCCAAGTCACCCTCGTCTGTTCCAATCCAGCAGCCGTGGCCCTGAAAGATCTGCTCAGCGACACCACCCCAAAGGTGCGGGTGATCAAGGGCAATGTCGATGAGGTGCTAGATCTAGGACAAGGGCATCGCCTGCAGTTTGCGCCCATTCCCACACCGCGCTACCCCGATGGGCTCTGCATTTACGATCCCCACACCCAGATTCACTACACCGATAAGTTCTTCGGAGCCCACATCTGCGGCGACCAGATTTTTGATGAAGGCTGGACGGCCTTTTTAGACGATCGCCGCTACTACTTCGACTGCCTCATGGCTCCCCATGCCCGTCAGGTCAGCACCGCCCTAGACAAAATGGAAGCCCTCGCGCCGATGACCTTCTACGCACCGGCCCATGGCCCCTTGGTGCGCTATAGCGCGACGGAATTGCTGCAATCCTATCGTCAATGGCTCACCCAGCAGCGTAGCCAGGAGATGATGGTGGCGCTGCTCTATGCCTCCGCCTATGGCAACACAGCCACGGTAGCGCAAGCGATCGCTCGGGGCATGACCAAGGCGGGCGTAGCCGTGGAATCGGTCAACTGCGAAAGCACAGAACCGGATGAAATCAAAACCATCCTAGAAAAGTGCGATGGCTTTGTGATTGGCTCACCCACCCTAGGCGGCCATGCTCCCACCCAGATCCAAACGGCTCTAGGGGTAGCCCTATCAACGGTGCCCAAGGATAAGCTCACCGGCGTCTTTGGCTCCTTTGGCTGGAGTGGAGAAGCCATTGATCTCCTAGAAAACAAGCTGCGGGATGCGGGCTATAGCTTTGGATTTGACACCATCCGGGTGAAGTTCAAACCCACGGATGTGGTGATCAAAACCTGTGAAGAAGCCGGGACGGACTTTGTTCAAGCGCTGAAAAAGGCTAAAAAGCGGCGATCGCCCAAGGCCTCTGCCCTGCAAAGCAGCTCCACCGTCACCCCCACAGAGCAAGCCATGGGCCGGATGGTGGGCTCCCTCTGCGTCGTCACCACCCGCCACGGCGACGTATCCAGCGCCATGCTGGCCTCCTGGGTTGCCCAAGCCACCTTCAGCCCACCGGGCTTTACCGTAGCCGTAGCCAAAGATCGAGCGATCGAATCCTTGCTCTACCCCGATCGCCCCTTCGTGCTGAATATTTTGGCCGAAAACAACTACCTAGGGCTGATGAAGCATTTCCTCAAGCCCTTCTCTCCGGGAGAAGATCGGTTCAACTCCGTTGATGTCACCGAATCAGACCATGGCTGCCCCATCTTAAAAGATGCCCTAGCCTACCTAGAATGCCGGGTGGCCAGCCGGATGGAATGCGGCGACCATTGGGTGGTCTATGCCGTTGTGGAGCAAGGACAGGTGATGAATCCGGACGTGAAAACAGCCGTACACCACCGCAAATCTGGCAACCACTACTAGTAGCAACGAGTAGCCTATCAAGCCAAGCAACCCTAGAGCACCCAGGAGAGGACGAGACTGCGGTCTATGCAACCTCTCCTGGGTCTAAATTTAGGCCTTGGGCTTCATAAAGACAATGGCATGGCGGTAGATCACCGTTTGTTGGTTGTAGTGGTCAACCAAACAGACGCAGTGGGGATCTTGCCAAAGAATTTTGCCCACCAGGAGGTCATCGGTGACCATTTTCAGCTCAACTTCGCTGGAATCTTTAATAAGGGATTGAATTAGACGAATGCTGGGTAGGCCCGTATCCAGTTCGGTACTCATAGGTATAGAAAGAAAGTATCCATGATCAATGCAGCAGTCATGCTCGTCTACCCTAACACGGCATTAGGAAGACAGCTTTAAGGCACCCATGCTACTACTACTAGTCTGCCTAGCAGGAATACACAAGGGTTGATCGGCTCAGACCAACGGCATGGCCCCTGCGGAACAGCCCTAGGGGCGATCGCAATTATTTCCGTAGTTATAGTTTGCGATCGCTTCTCCACATTTTGACCAGACAAGCCGTAAAATTTAATGTTTAGGCTGTCATGTTTGGCGGCGTGATCTGCGTTCATGTCCCATGACTCATGTGAACCCTCGTCTCAGGTGGTCACATGGGTTTCTATCCCTCTCCCGTGCCTCTTTGATTAGTAGGTAACCATGAATCACACTTCTCCATTGCAACACACTGACAGATTCGAAGGGCGGCTGACGAACTTAGCATACCTCATGCATCGATAGTGGCAGTTCGTTTATCTCACCCCAAGCATCGTGGGTAAGCGAACGACGGTTTCTGCATAGATGACAACCCCCAAGTCCCAAGGTCTTCTGGTGCCATGCCTGGCTATATCCAGACGACCCAACGCTCTCAGACCCTTTACCCTCCATTCTAGGAACGCTGCTCCATAAAACAGCGTTCTAATCTCTACCAGCAGCGATCGCCTCTAGGAGCACCTTAGAGGGGGTACTACTTGTCTATTTAATCTTTTTTACCTTAAATGTTCCGTTTCATTTTTATGCCCACACTTCCCTCGTTCCGCAACACACTTCTGTTTCAGCAGGCCATGACCCACCGCTCCTATGTCAACGAGCATCCATCCGCAGGCTCCCATAATGAACGCCTAGAATTTTTGGGTGATGCCGTACTCAACTTTCTGAGCGGCGACTTTTTGTATAAACGCTATCCTGATAAGCCCGAAGGCGATTTGACCGCCCTCCGATCGGCCCTCGTCGATGAAACCCAGCTTGCGCGGTTTGCCCTTGCCCTCGGCATGGATCAACCCGGCATGATGCGGCTAGGGCGCGGGGCAGAACGGGATGGAGGGCGCAAAAACCCCAACCTGCTCAGCAGCGCCTTTGAAGCCATGATCGGTGCCTATTTTCTAGACTGTGATTCCAATATTGAGGCAGTGCGAGCCTATCTTGAGCCGTTATTTGCCGCTGAAGTGGAAGACTTGGCGATCGCTGCTCCCATGGGCAACATGAAAAGCCGCTTCCAGGAATGGGCCTTGGCGGAATATGGCAAAAATCCTAAGTACACCATCGTGCATCAGTCTGGCCCTGACCATGCCCGCGAGTTCACCGCCGTGGTGCAGGTCGGTAGCCGCACCTTTGGAGAAGGCAAAGGACGGCGCAAGCAAGATGCCGAGAAAGCTGCAGCAGGGGCAGCCCTGCAACAGTTGGGTCTGCTACAAAAAGCTGGAGAATGAAGCAAGTTATTCAACGATGACATGTCCAGCGAGAACAGCCAGCACCATCCACCCTGTCCGCCATCAGGCCAAGGTTCATGAAGACCTAACCCAACAGGGTGGAGCAGCAGGCTTGACGGGCCCAAGCCGATTGCACCAAGGACACCATCACATCCCCATTCAGAGGCTTCACCAAGAATCCATCAAAGCCTGGATTTTCTTCCTGGGGTAACCAGCTCGGTGCATTGCAGTCCGTCAAGGCCACAATGGTGATGCTGCACTGTTGATTCATTCGCCGAAGATCATTGACCAAATGCTCGGGCCAGGTCTGATGACTGCCCGCCAAAATAATCAAATAGGGTGGAGTTTCTAGCGCAGTTGCGATCGCCTGTTCGATCGATCGGACAATCACAACTGGACATCTTAATCGTTTGAGCATCGAGCGTAACTGCTGGACATCATCCCGTTGATGGTCCAGCACCAAAACATAGCTTTGTGAGAATTTCATGATCAACCCAGAATTCCAGCCGGAACTATTATCGTGTCGTCTTAAAGCTGGTTTGGTGAGTACAAGTCCCAGAACAAGCAACTTCTTCGCTTCCTTAAAAGTAAGGCCTTTTTCCGGTTAAAAAGCTTAGACTTCACTCTTTCTTAGGTTTCATCAGCGAGGTATTTCGCAATGTTTCTAGGAAGCGATCGCTTTTACACAACCATGAAGCAGTTCAACGCATAAGTTGAAAAAAGTTCATTGAATACTAAAGACTTTCCAAAGATAAAGTGTCCAAGTATTACGCGATCGCTCTCTCAGCTTCCATACGGGTTGACGAACCAACCTCGAAGACCCTCACCCCAAACCCCTCTCCCAGTCCGGGCGAGGGGCTTTGAACACACTTGCAATCTGCTTGCTCTTCTCCTCTGGTGATCTGGGAGATGAGGGAAAGAGATGGGTCAGACCATCAGCCCTAGCTCCCATAAGGATTTGGGATATAAGGGGCATCCACAGCAGACAGGTTGGCGACCCAATCTTGTACCCTAGATTGCTCCCGAATGGTCAGAAATTCGCCATCATAGGAACAGCGTGATTTAGTGGTGTGCGAGGTAGCAGCATGGCTCAGTTTCGGGTAACAGCGCCCTTTGAACCAACCGGTGATCAACCGAAAGCGATCGCTCAACTGGTGCAAGGGATTCAAGCAGGACATCGCTACCAAACCCTCCTAGGCGCAACAGGCACGGGCAAAACCCACACCATGGCTCGGGTGATTGAGCAACTGGGACGTCCGACCCTAGTACTTGCCCACAACAAAACCCTCGCCGCCCAGCTTTGCAACGAACTGCGCGACTTTTTCCCAGACAATGCGGTGGAATATTTCATTAGCTACTACGACTATTACCAACCCGAAGCCTATATTCCCGTCACCGATACCTACATCGCCAAAACAGCCTCCATCAACGAAGAAATCGATATGCTGCGCCACTCCGCAACGCGATCGCTCTTTGAGCGGCGGGATGTGATCGTCGTAGCCTCCATTAGCTGCATCTACGGCTTAGGTATTCCGTCGGAATACTTGAATGCCTCCCTACCGTTTCGCGTGGGCATGGAGGTGAATCAACGGCAGATCCTACGGGATCTGGCTTCGGTGCAGTACGAGCGCAATGACTTAGATGTGGGGCGCGGGCGCTTTCGGGTGAAGGGCGATGTGCTAGAAATTGGCCCCGCCTACGAAGATCGGTTGATTCGCATTGAGTTCTTTGGCGATGAGATTGACGCCATTCGCTACATTGATCCGCTTACGGGCGAAACCCTGCAGAGCTTAGAGTCTCTGAACGTCTACCCAGCTCGCCACTTTGTCACCCCCGACGATCGCCTCGATGAAGCCTGTGATGCCATTGAGCAAGAGCTTAAGACGCGTCTGGTGGAGCTAGAGTCTGAGAATAAACTCCTAGAAGCCCAGCGCCTCGAACAACGCACCCGCTATGACCTAGAGATGCTGCGAGAGGTGGGCTACTGCAACGGCGTGGAAAACTATGCCCGGCACCTAGCCGGACGAATTGCCGGATCACCGCCGGAATGTTTAATCGATTATTTTCCAGAGGACTGGCTGTTGGTGATTGATGAGTCCCATGTGTCTATTCCCCAGATCCGAGGCATGTACAATGGCGATCGCTCTCGGAAAATGACCTTGGTTGACCATGGCTTCCGGCTGCCCAGCGCCGCAGACAATCGTCCTCTGAAGGCTGAGGAGTTCTGGGACAAGGCCAAGCAATGTGTGTTTGTCTCAGCAACGCCAGGGGATTGGGAGCTGGAGGTCTCCGAGGGGCAGGTGGTGGAGCAAATTATCCGCCCCACCGGCGTTCTGGATCCAGAGATTTTTGTACGCCCCACCGAAGGACAGGTCGATGACCTGCTGGGAGAAATTCGGCTGCGGGTGGAGCGACAGGAACGCACGCTGATCACCACGTTGACCAAGCGCATGGCAGAAGATCTGACGGACTACTTTCAGGAGCGCGCCGTGCGGGTACGATACCTACATTCAGAAATCAACTCTATTGAGCGCATTGAAATTCTTCAAGATTTACGCAACGGTCAGTTTGATGTCTTGATCGGCGTTAACCTCCTGCGGGAAGGGCTGGACTTACCAGAAGTATCCCTCGTTGCCATCCTCGATGCAGATAAAGAAGGCTTCCTCAGGGCAGCGCGATCGCTCATCCAAACCATCGGTCGGGCAGCGCGACATATTGACGGCAAAGCTATTCTCTACGCCGATAATTTAACCGATAGCATGGCCTATGCCATCAGCGAAACAGAACGCCGTCGCGCCATCCAACAAGCCTACAACGAAAAGCACGGAATTACGCCCAAACCGATTATCAAGAAACAAGGCAACTCTATCTTATCGTTCCTGGAAGTATCCCGGCGCATCAATGCTCAAGACTTAGAAGAACTCTACGAGCAGGCCTATGATCTACCCCTAGAAGATATCCCCAACCTCATTGTCAAACTAGAAACTCAGATGAAAGAAGCAGCTAAGAATCTTGAGTTTGAAGAAGCAGCCAAGTTTCGCGATCGCATTCGTCAACTGCGAGATAAGTTAGTGGGGCGGCGATCGCCCACCCAAGACTAGTCGCCTCAGCCAGGAGACATCTCCCCCAGTCGGTAGCCCTTACCATAGACCGTATGAATCAACGGCGGTTCACCATCATGCTCTATCTTGCGGCGCAGCAGGCGAATTTGGGCAGCCAGGGCATTACTGCTCGGACGTTCATCTGCGGGCCAGAGATGCTGCTGAATCTGTTCATGGGTCAACACATCATTAGCATGGCGCATCAGGTAGGCGAGAAGCTGACTTTCTTTCTCAGATAAATCAATAGAGCGATCGCCCCGATGGGCCACCTGATTGGCTAGATTCAGCACCAGATCATCCACCTGTAGCCGAGATGTAGGACTGGGCTCAAGGGTGGGCGGACGGCGCAGCAAAGCCCGCACCCGCGCCAACAGTTCCCGCAGCTCAAAGGGCTTCACCAAATAATCATCCGCCCCCGCATCCAATCCCTCCACCCGATCATCCAAGGTATCTTTCGCCGTCAGAAACAGCACTGGCGTCGTATCACCCTGAGCCCGCAACTGCTGGCAAAGCTCCAAACCACTCAGAGCTGGCAGCATCCAGTCCAGGATCAACACATCATAGCCACCGGTCTGGGCAAGCTGACTCCCCTCCGCACCATCGTGGGTGATATCCACCAGGTAGCCCTCCCGCGTCAACACGCGACTGAGAGGCCCCGTCAAGGCCGGTTCATCATCAACCAACAAAATTCGCATCGTCCCACCTCACCGCAACCTCAGGCATTATCGTCAGCATTGGGTTCTTTCAGTGTACGCTACCCATCCACGGTCGTCCTCGCATGGGTTAAGTCTCAATGCTTTTATTCAAAAAGCTCAACTCTTATTTTTAGCCTTGACTTACATCGTCCAGCAGAAATCTCTATTTTTGTAGGATGCATTAGCGGTAGCGTAATGCATCTAAGCATTTCGAGGCAGTGCGTTACGGCTTCGCCTAACAGCACGCTACGATACAGCTTACTTGGATCAACCAATACATTATGGTGAATATCAAACTGACATAAACCTGAGCACTTCAGAGAAATTCACTATAAAGCCTAAGTCCTGCTACCGTCTGAACTAGCCCCTGTTGTTCATAAGCTGCGAGTAATATATCAACACTTTGAGGCGGGTTTTTCAAGCTCATGCGCTGTCGTCTAGCAGCATCACAGATTGCTACTGGGGCCCCATCCATTAAATGGGTAATAAATTCATCAGGATGTTGAGCTTCAATGCCATACTGTCCAAGAGTATCGGCTGGAAAATCGGATAAATTGTACGTAACAATAACATCAGCGCCAGCACAAATTGCAGCCGCTAGGACGTGGCGATCGCTCTCATCAGGCAAGGTCAGAGATGGAATCAGCTCTTCATAGCCAACCACTAGACAGTCACGCACATGACTGTTCATTAGATTTCTAGTGCGTTGAAGGCGTTCCTGCGTGAGATCAGCTCTATTCTTCAGTAAATTTCGAATCCACTCATCATGAATCTCGTCAGTCCATTTTGCACGAAATAGATCGCTTAGGGCCAAATGCATCAAAAAGTCGCGAAGAGGAGCTGGATAGAGAACACATGCATCGAATAATACGGTGAAGCTGCCCACCATCAATAACCCATATCAAGCTCTTGGGCCTCACGTGCAAGTTCTTCAAGCGTTTGAAGTCGTGCTTGATCAATGGCCTGCTTATACGCCATGAGATCATCAAAGCGTATCCGACGATGGGTTCCGACTTTTCGATACGGAATCTTGTCATTCTCAATCAAACTAATTAAAAATGGGCGCGATACATTCAATAGATCTGCTGCCTGTTGAGTTGTCAATTCAGCATGTACAGGAATCAACGTGACCGCATTACCGCAAGCCATCTGCGCCAGAATATCCGTCAAAAGGCGAAAGGCAGAAGCTGGAATAATAACCACCTCTTCTGGTTCATCATCTGCTTGCACAAGCAGACGGACGTCTGGTATGTGGTCGCTAACTGGAGAATATTTATCTAGAATTTTTGATAGTTGACGACTTGACTCACGCGCAAGCGCTGTATCGGCTGCAGTTGGCGCAATCGTCGCTTGAGCATCAGTGATGTTTTTAGCCATAGTACCCTTCCAACTTTGCGTCTCTTGTCCAACAGTATAGCTCAACAAACGCAACAATCGAAGCAGTCGAAGCAATCGAAAAACTCTCGTAGCACAGCACATTCACCGGCAGAGATGCCGTAGGGTCTTCCATAGTTGTGATGCCATCAACCTTGCGTTATTGATGACACAAGCACGGCTGACAGAAACATCTGAGGGTGAGGAAAATCCCCACCCTCAGATGTTCAAGGTTGACGTTTAGCCATTGACTCTAGGCACCGCCCCGTAGCTTATCGAGCACCGAGCGATCTTCTAGGGTTGACGTATCTCCAGACACTTCTTGCCCAGAAGCAATCGAGCGCAATAGACGACGCATAATCTTACCCGATCGCGTCTTGGGTAAGGCATCACTGAAGCGAATATCGCCCGGACGAGCGATCGCCCCAATTTCTTGCCCAACGTGTTTTTTCAGCGCCTTGGCTAATTCCTCAGTGGGTTCTTGATCGCTCTCTAAGGTCACGAAGGCAACAATTTCATTCCCCTTCACCTCATCAGGACGACCCACCACCGCTGCTTCCGCCACCGCTGGATGGGACACTAAGGCAGATTCAATCTCCATGGTGCCCAAGCGATGACCCGCAACGTTGATCACATCATCCACGCGGCCCATCACCCAGAAGTAGCCATCTTCATCCCGCCGGGCTCCATCCCCCGCGAAGTAGAGATACTGGCCGTCCTTGGGGGGAATATGCTCCCAATAGGTACGCCGGAAGCGATCGGGGTCGCCGTAGACCGTGCGCATCATCCCTGGCCAAGGATGGCGAACCACTAGATAGCCGCCCTCGTTATCTGGTACCGAGTTGCCATCGAGGTCAACGATATCTGCCAAAATGCCTGGCAACGGCCGCGTGGCTGAACCTGGCTTGGTGGGCGTTGCTCCCGGCAGCGGCGTAATCATCACACCACCGGTCTCCGTTTGCCACCAGGTATCCACAATGGGACAGCGTTCCTTGCCAATCACCGTGTGATACCACATCCAGGCTTCTGGGTTAATCGGTTCGCCCACGGTGCCCAGTAGGCGCAGGGAGGACAGGTCACGGGCTAGGGGCAAGTCCGACCCCATTTTGATAAAGGCCCGAATTGCGGTGGGAGCGGTGTAGAAAATGGTGACGCCATATTTTTCCACGACATCCCAGAAACAACCGGGATTGGACGGGCGGGGTGCGCCTTCATACATCACGCTGGTGGCCCCATTCGAGAGCGGGCCATAGACGATGTAGCTATGTCCGGTAATCCAACCCACGTCTGCCGTACACCAGTAGACATCCGTGTCGCGCAGATCAAAAATCCACTTGGTGGTCATGTGGGCGTAGAGGTTATAGCCTGCGGTGGTATGCACCACACCCTTGGGTTTTCCGGTGCTGCCGGAGGTGTAGAGCACGAACAGCACATCTTCACTGTCCATGGGTTCTGCCGGACAATCTGCCGACACCGTGGGCTGGAGCTCGTGCCACCAATGGTCGCGCCCTGGCTGCATGTCAATGTCTTGGCCGGTGCGCCGCACCACCAGCACGTTCTCCACCGTCGGCACCGCGCCATCAGCGATCGCTCGATCCACTTGGGTTTTGAGGGGCACGATCGCATCTTTCCGCCATCCGCCATCCGCCGTCACCACCAGCTTAGCCTTACCATCGGCCAAGCGATCGCGTACGGCCTCCGCACTGAAGCCGCCGAACACCACACTGTGGGGCGCGCCGATTCGAGCACAGGCCAACATGGCGATCGCCGCTTCCGGGATCATCGGCATATAAATGCCCACCACATCACCCTTGCCCACGCCCAACTGCTTGAGGGCATTGGCAAATTGGCACACCTCCCGATGAAGCTGGGCATAGGTGAGGGTGCGGGAGTCACCGGGTTCGCCCTCCCAGATCAGCGCCGCCTTATTCCGCCGCCACGTGGTGAGATGGCGATCTAGACAGTTGTAGGACACATTGGTCTGCCCGCCCACAAACCACTGAGCAAAGGGGGGTTGCCAGTCTAATACGGTATGCCAAGGCTTGAACCAATGCAGTTCCTGCTCAGCCAGCTCTGCCCAAAATGTTTGCGGATCCGCCTGAGCGCGATCGTAGAGGTGCTGATACTCATCGAGGCTCTTAACCTGCGCCTGGGACGAAAACTCAGCCGAGGGATAGAAGACCCGCTTCTCCTGTAAAACCGACTCAATTGTAGATTCTGACATAGCTTAAGGTTCCCAATGCGTAAGGTATGTTGTGCTCCGCACCATAGAGGCGTAGGCTACAGCACAACCCGTCTCATTAAAAACCATACGGTGTTTTTAGGGCCGGTAGAACGCGATCGCCCTTTTTCTTAACCGTTTGGCACAGTTAGACATACTTGAGCCATGGATTCAGACATCCCCCTGTTAAACAACCCTTGTCCTCAGGCAAGCAGCCGTCCCCCATGCAAACTGCGCGCCATCAAGTTGGATACCTGAGACGCGCAGTGATGGTTTCAGCCTAGGACACATACCGGCCCTCCCCTAATGATGGCGATCGCTCACGCTGGGCCCAGCATGATGCTGTGGCACAGATGACATCGAAGTCCTAGGAGGCTAATGGGGATGAATCGCAAAGAGGAGAGGTTGGGTTAAGCCGGCAGCATTAATCGTCAGCGTATAGGCTTGCCCCGGTGTAATATCAAACAACTCGACGCCCAGACGGCCTTCGCTCGACCGTTGAGCCGTCGCTTGGGCATCGCCCCCCTGCAAGGTCAGGCTACCCTGACAAGGCAACTGCCCTTGGATGCGGAGCTGTCCCATATCCACCTGATAGGTGGTCGTTAGGGTCAGCACGCCCATGGGGGTGAGCCACTGACGGGTAGCGGTGGGCTGGCTAGCCGACACATCTAAGGTGAGCAGGTTCAGAATTTCCCGCGCTGCCAGCAGAGACAGGGCCATCTGCTGAGGCTGGGTGGCCGCATCATAGCTTTTCGGCAACCCAGTTTGGTTGGCCAAGGTCATCGACTCAGACCGGGTGGGGGGCGCTAAAACTAACCCAGCCAGTTGGTTGAGGGTTCGGGCTTCGCCAGGAAACAACGTCTCCACGGCCTGCACCAGCTTGGCACCTTCCCGCAGAGAGAGTTGAATGACCGATTGGCATTGGCTGAGCAGGGTTGCCAGCACCCCATCCGGCATCGCGACGGGAATATTGAGACGGTCTTTCAGCTGAGCCTCCCAAAACCCAGTGGGAACTAGGGCTGGAGTAGCTAAGTCTACAGGCTCAGCGGCATAATCACAGAGTTCGGACTCCCAGGGGAACAGGGGGGGGTTCTGTTCAATTTCTGACTGGAGCCGACGCTTCAACAGAGCATGGAAACGGTCTTGCACGACAGGTATATCTCCCAGTTCAAAGGATGTTTGCTCAAACAAACGGCGGCTCGATTCACCAAGGATCTCTAGCGTGGGGTCTATATCCTCAGAATCGAGGGGGTCTAAATGATTTGAAGACTGTGCATCCAAACTCCCAGATGAGTCGGAGCCAACCCCATGGCTCGTCGTCATATCAGGCGGGTTCATTGCGCTTAGGCTTGGTTCTTGCAACAGCCATGCAAGTAGATGTTTTATCGCTTCTGGGTCTTTATTCATGGGTTGATCCCGTTGCTCCGGATACTGCATCAGCGATCGCACGAGTAATTTTCAGGCAGAGGAGATAGCGATCGCCCAACGCCTTACACCAGCAAACAAGCTCGATGCCACCTCAAGGGCTAACTGTTGCGAATTTCCCAGGCCAGTTCTAGCAGTTTTGACCATTGTTTGTGAAGTTGCGTGAGGGTACAGCCGAGGATCTGAGCGATCGCCCCATCCTCCACCTTGTCTTGCTTCAACTGCAAGAGTTCTACCTGCTTCGGCGTAATTTGCTCCTGCAGGCGAGCCCACTGCTGAGGCGTCAGACCAAAGTTGCGCTCTAAGTCCGCCTCCAGCCACTGATGCACTAGTTCCCAATGATGGGATAGGGCAAAGCGAATTAAATGATATTTAAACCGCTGCTGTAAATAGTCGCGCTGGCGTGGCGTTAGTCCTAAGATAGCCTCAATCTCGCTAGCTGGGAGATCTTTCAGGCGCAGAGCAAAGTAGTTAGCACAGTCTTCCTGTTGCCGTTCTTCTAGGTAGGCCATTAGCTCTTGAATGACCGTGCGCCGCAGAGAACTTTCATCCGTGTCGGGCTCCCGCGCCACCATTTGTTCGCGCACCTGCTGCAAAGGTGCCGTACTCCAACTGCGATCGCCATCAGGACTACTACCCTCCGCCGCCTGCTCCATATCCACCATGGTTTCGGGAGGCTGCTGCTGGGAAAAGGTCTGGGCCCGCAGGATAATCAACTGCTGGCTGCGTCTCCCCGGCAGCGGAATGCGCCGCTTTCCATAGCGTTCGGTAAATGCCATATATTCCGAAAGCTCCAGCAAGCTACGCGGTCGATAGTCACTGGGCACCTGATTTTCCCGGCGAAAGGCATTGAGCGATTCGATGTAAAACCCCTGCAGGAAGTCTTCAATCAACGTCAGCCGCGCCTGATAGCTAGACTGCACTTGGGGCGGCGTAATGTAGCGATAGATCACGGCGCTGAGGGTGCTGTGTAGCTCAACCCGTCCGCGTCGCGACCCCAAGCGATTGTACTTCAGGCATTGATTTAGCCGGTGCCGGGCCAGCGTCACCATCCAGGTTTCCACCTCCCCCGAACGCTGAATGCGCTGGCTTTCGGTGCAAATGCGACTCACTTCATTCGCTAAACGAAGTGACACCTCTCGACAGTGTTGAGCAGAGGCTTGGGTAGCATCCCGGAATTCTTGAAATAGCAGTTCAGAAATCGACCCCACGCTTTAGATGCTCTCCCCTGATTAGTGACCGTTTCGTGACCGTTGCATGATCGCTGAATATATACCCACTCCCATGGCGATCGCGCTCAATCCACCGCACAAGTCTCCTGGTTCATGCCCTACCTAGGGATTCACCGGGCGACAGGCTACGCCATAGCTAGACATGATCTTGAGCGCGTCATTCATCAAGCAAGATCTAGACCAGCTTCGCTGCTGATTGAATCTAGCCTGACGTTCACCCATCCGCCATCCTTCATAGCTGAGCTACGCATCCATCCCTGGGACATCCATCCCATCCTGCTGCGGTATATCCATGCTGTGAGGTATCCATGATCCAGTCTGCCCAGATAGGCTTTCGTTTTGCCCATCCAGCATAAAACACTATTTCGCGAAACGCCTTTATGGGTGATATGGAGTGTTACACAACCCAAAGCGATCGCCCCCTAACGTCCAACGCCACAGGATCTAGCACCATCCCGCCACCAGAGCAACCGGTTCCAACGATCCGGCGGACAACGGGTTCCACACCCTCTCCAGATCACGGGCTTAGCTTGATCAACCACGCTTAATCAAACTCAACCTTGGTGAAAAACACGCCAGTCGTCTAGTGCCCGCTGCAACCACTTGGCTGGGAGATCAGCCCCAAATGTTTGCAACTTAAGCAGAACGACGAGGGAACAACGGTTTAGACTGGGGGAACGGTGCTCTTAAATTAGATGCTGTTGCGGATAGGCCGTTAATTTTTTTATGGATTTAGACCAATTAGACCAACAAATTCAAACGCTAGTTGACCAGGCTCCTCAGGATGGTCAGACACCTGGTGTGGTAGAGGCGATCGCGCCTGTACTGAAGCAGATTGCTCAACAACTCAAACAACCTGAGTATTACGTACTGCAAACCCTGGATCAGAATTGGGTTATCACAACCCTGAGTAGTCGAAATGAACCCGATGTAGAAAAAAAGGTGATTTACGCATTCCCAACGTTGAATGATGCTGCGAATGCCCCATTTGCCTTTAAGAATCCACAATTGATGGCATTTCCCACTCCTGTTATCCATATTCTGTTCCAAGTTGCATCAATGAAAACCGTAGATAGCACAGTTTTTTTTAATGAACCTGGCAACCTGTCAACCGGTACAGAAATCCGCCAATCGGATCTACAAACCCTAATTCAGGCACAATTACAGCGCTGGAAAAATGCGCAGAGCATACCGCCAGACCTAGCTTGAGGACTGGGTTAACAAGCATATTGACCAACATAAAATAGCAGACTGATCGCGATGTTCTTCTCACACTAGAAAACGGAAGACTGAGTAGTACACCCTTCTTCACCCATGTAGCCATATCGCTCAAACACACCGTAAATCTACGGACAAATCCGTGAAACTACGTGGAGAACGGCAGCGATCGCTCTCTTAAACCATCACCCCTTGGGTTGCTGACCACCCAGCTCCGATCGCCCGTCTAGGGGGAAGCGATCGCAAGCTTAGTACAACCGCCGTAAGACATACTCTCCCAAGCTAACCAGGGCTTGCCGTTCGTCGGAAGCTGGCAGACATTCTAGATGCTGTACGGCCGTTTGGGCATGGTGAGCAGCCAAGTCTCGCGATCGCTGAATGCCTTCGCTAGCCACCACCAGGGCGATCGCTTGGTCTAGATCACCATCTTGGGCAAACTCTCGTTCGATCAGAGTTTCTAAATAGGGTTTTTCTTCAATAGCATAGAGAACCGGAGCGGTTAGATTCCCACTTTTGAGATCGGAGCCGGCCGGCTTGCCTAGGGAATCAGCGGAGCCCGTAAAGTCGAGAATGTCATCGACGATTTGAAACGCTAGTCCCAAATGACGGCCATAGTGATAGAAGTCATCAGCCCAAGCTGCAGACACCTCACTGAGCACCGCTGCCGCCTTGGCGCTGTTGGCAATCAAGGATGCTGTTTTGTAGTAACTCTTTTCTAAATACGCTTCTAGGGAAAGATCGGTTTCAAAGCGATTGAGCCCTTGGCGAATTTCGCCCTCCGCCAAATCCATAATCACCTGCGAGAGCAGTTTCACCACCTCAAGGTTGTCGAGGTTGGCCAAATACCAAGACGACTGGGCAAACAAAAAGTCGCCAGCTAACACTGCCACGCGATTGCCAAAGCTGCTGTGGACGGTTGGAATGCCGCGCCGTACCTCCGATTCATCCACGACGTCATCATGAACCAGGCTGGCGGTGTGAATCATCTCGGTGATTTCGGCAAGGCGGCGATGGCGAGGGGTGATGCATCCATCGGCTGCGGAGGCTCGCGAGAGGAGCAGAACTATGGCAGGCCTCATGCGCTTCCCAGATGCCCCAAATAAATGCTCTGCGGCCGCGTATAAGATTGGATGACGCGCACCAACCAACTGCTTCAAGTTCTCAGAAAGCAAACTCAGATCGGCTTCGACGGGGGAAAAGAGAGAAAGCGCTGAGGTCATGGGTAGGCTGAACCTGACTTTAGGTTACGAAATTTTACATATTCTATCTTCATTCTAAGTCAACGCTCCGGGTTGTAAATGATCTAGCTGCGATCGCTCCCCTGAGGCGATCGCTGAAGGTGTTGCCAGACAAAGTCTTTCCGTGAGTCACGAAGTCCGGGTTGCTTCTAGGATGACCTGCAGCCTCCATAGATAAACCCATACTGTCCCTATAGATCATTCAATGGCGTAGAGCACCCGCGATCGCCCATCCTCCCATCCGACCGCACCCAATCCCTAGAGCGATCGCCTCCCATCTCACCATCGTCCCCAACCACTAGCTCAGCTTTTTCCACCATGCATTGCAACTAGTATTTCAGTACTATCGTGCCCGCCTATCACACCTCCGTATTTATACGCATCCGTTCTAGGATCTCATCACTCGTATAGCCCTGTGCAAAATCGACCAAGTCCTGAACAGACATCTCGTTGGCGGTTTGTATTTTTTTGTAACGTGACATGAAAAAGAGTCCCGGATCAACGGAGATCCTGTGTTAACCTAATAGGTAAGGATTCAAAAGCTTTATACCAGTGTTAGGTCGAGCTACCCAAAACTTATGGGACTGATGAATTGCTGAAGGCATTTGTCTAGCAGTTTGTTTGTACCGATGCAGTTCCGTTGTAGCTTTGATGGCTGGAGCCCGAAAAAGATGAAGAAGACGCATACTCTCTCTAGCATGAGCTGGTGAGCCGTGTTTGCGCAGGTTTCGACCCACTTTATCGATCTGGGCGATCGCCTAGGTACTGGATATACATAGCATTAAGAACCTTGGGCGTTGTTGCTGTTTATCAGTCCACGCCTGCTTTTGCATATTTGTAAAACCTATCTTCCACCTATGTCCTCTAGACGTAGGTTGCTTCTCGCTTCTGAACTCCTCTGACGCTACCGAACTACTGCTATGACTTACAACACTGTTCCGCTAATCATCCCTGCCCTAGCAGCGGGGTATCTTTTGGCAATCTATCTGCTGTTGCGCTTAGTGAGCCGCCTTCGCGCCTAGGGCGATCGCGCTCCTACCGCTATTCCATCTGAACCATTTGCAACCTCAGGCATCTACGGATCATGACTCTTCATCATCCAGTGCCACGGAGGTCACATTGCCTTGCTCCCACAAGGTTCATACTGGCAATCTAGAGACCTCAAGACGTCGATAGTTTGCTCAATGAACTCAGTGCTTTCTCACTAAAAACTCATGTGTCTGGTTGCGAACAATGGCACGCTGAGGCTAGGGAAACGAACACAAGGGAACCACAATCCCGGGTGTACAGATGACTGCCCTGACTTAGCTTGTATTCAGCAACGGACTCTCACATGCAACCAAAGGGTAGGTTGGTAAAGCCGATCATGGCGTTGATCGGAGTTGGTGTAGGTATTGGGTTATTCATCCACACACCGCTTGGGGCTTTGTTAGACTACCACGCCTTGGTGCATGGGTTGAATCAGTTGGGGGCTTGGGCAGTTTTACTTTTTATTGCAGGACATATCCTCGCGGCTGTTCTTTCCATTCCAGGAACCATTCTGGTCATTGCAGGCGGGGTCATTTTTGGTGTCCTGTGGGGAACGATATGGTCTGTGATGGGTGCCACCTTGGGGGCGATCGCGGCCTTTTTAGTCGCGCGCTATCTCTTGCGGGATAGCCTGATGCGACGAGTCGGTCATCACAAGCTGCTCACCTGGGTGGATCAGCTCAGCGATCGCCAGGCCCTTTCCTGCGTTTTAGCCCTTCGCTTCACGCCGATTTCTCCCTTCTGCCTCATCAACTTTCTTCTGGGGTTAACGCCACTGCCCCTCAAGCCCTACGCCTTCGGCACTCTGATTGGCATCATCCCCGGCACCCTGGCCTACACTTGGCTGGGCGCAACAGGACACACCGCCTTGGAGGGTGGCAGTGTACGTCCCTTCGTCGCGGCCTTAGTGGGCCTAGCCGGTCTATCCCTATTGCCGCTCTGGATGCAGCGCCGAGGTTCTGCACCACGCTGAGGCAAGCCCACCCCACTTGGACTACAATGCCCATTGGGCGATCGCATCACGGCACAGTCACAGGATAGTCACGGCACAGTCACGGCACAGTCACGGCACAGCCTAGGACTGTTCTAGCAATCCCCACTGTTGTGTTTGGGTAGAGGCATTCAGCAATGACCGTACAAGCTCCAATTCCCGTAATCGTAAATGGCGCAGCCGGCAAAATGGGGCGCGAAGTCATTAAGGCGATCGCCCAAGCCGACGACATGACCCTCATCGGTGCCATTGACCGCAATCCTAGCCTCATGGGACAAGATGTAGGCGAAGTTGCAGGCTGTGGAGCGCTAGAAATTCCCATCCTGCCGGACATGGAAGCCACCTGTGCCATGGCAGCTCAGGAAAAGCAACTGCCGGTGATGGTTGATTTCACCCATCCCAAATCGGTGTATGAGAATGTGCGGGCAGCGATCGCCTACGGAGTTCGGCCCGTGGTGGGCACGACGGGGCTATCGGATCAGCAGTTGCAGGATCTAGCCGACTTTGCTGATAAGGCCAGCACCGGCTGCTTAGTCATCCCCAACTTTTCCATTGGCATGGTGCTGCTACAGCAAGCCGCCATCCAAGCCTCAAAGTATTTTGACCACGTCGAGATTTTAGAACTCCACCACGACCAAAAAGCCGATGCCCCCAGCGGCACGGCTATTAAAACCGCTCAAATGCTGGCCGAGTTGGGTAAATCTTTTAATCCTCCCAAGGTCACCGAAACTGAAACCCTTGCTGGCGCACGGGGCGGACTTGCCGACGAAAATATTCGCATTCACAGCATTCGCCTACCGGGTTTAATTGCTCACCAAGAAGTCATGTTTGGCGCACCAGGACAGATTTATACCCTGCGTCACGACACCAGCGATCGCGTCTGTTATATGCCCGGTGTCTTGCTCGCAATTCGTGCCGTCACCCAGCTTAAATCCCTGGTTTATGGGTTAGAAAAAATCCTCTAACGCCATGATGAATGAGGGCTAAATGCAGCTTCATTCCATCACAATCAATAGCTGTAGACCGGCCATTAAACAAAAAAATGCCTGACCTCATAAGCCCCCAAGGTCAGGCATGAATTGAATTAGAGAAGCTTTCCAGTTGAGTTGCAATAACCTAAATGCCCCCTGGTTATTGCTTCGCTTGGTGCGTTCTCCAGATTTGAATCCATTCTCTATCGAATAGAGAGGAAAAGCGTCCCAACTTCTACCGAACTTCAGACTTCTAAATGTCTAACCCTCACCCATAAACCCGTATATTCACTCTGTTTTCCCCATTTATGTTGAGAGATCAAAAAACTCTCACCAAGGAAAAATAGATAGGAGCGATCGCCCCCTAACACCGTCAGCCGATCAGAGACCATGCTGGCTGAGCAAAGCCGTTCGTGAAACGTCTCCCAAAGGGAGAAAGTCAAAACCCAACCCGTGTTCCCTTCAACGAGTACGCTGGCTGAGCGAAGCCGTTCGTGAAACGTCTCCCAAAGGGAGAAAGCCATAACCCAACCCGTGTTCCCTTCGGCTTCGCTCAGGGAACACCCGCACCATAACCCAAACCGTATCCCCTTCCAAGAGTACGCTGGCTGAGCGAAGCCGAAGCCATACCCAACCCGTGTTCCCTTCGACTTCGCTCAGGGAACACCCGATCAGAGAACACCCGATCAGGGAACACCCGATCAGAGAACGCCCGATCAGGGAACGCTAACAGAACAATATTGACAGACGCATCTTGACCACACGGGACAGAGCCCTGGTGAACCGCTTCAAGATGGTGGCAACTCGTACTGGTCAACAATGCGCTTGGCATAGTCCGGCACGTGGGCCTCTAATTTTTCAGGATGCTGGCGCTTGGTGTAGAGATAGTTGCGGGTGAAGTGGGAATCGATGGAGAAGCGAGCATATTCCAACCCCTTCGGGCCAATGCGCTCAATCACCACGCCCATCAGCTTCGCCGCCCACATGGGCAAGGTGACGCCCTTGTCGTAGGCGGGGATACTTTGCTGTACCGCTGCATGGCGATCGCCCTGGGACATCACCGGCTGGGTTTGTAACTGATCCTGCACTACGTCCAGCAATTCCTGGCCGCGCTGATTGCGCACCACAATCCACTGCCAGCCAAAGGGCGCGCCCATATAGCCCACCACCAAATCGGCGAGGGAGTTCACATAATCAAAGCAGCTCATGCAGGAGGGAGCAAACACATCCTTAAGCTGATTGGTTTTGAGCCCAAAGAAAGGCACGGTTTCTTCCGAACCGTCCTCATGCTTAAAATGCACCCGGAAGTCTTGCATGAACTCGTAATGCACCACCGTGTCCGGCGAGCGACTGGTGGTGTCTAGAAACTTCTGCAGGCCAGCGCGGGTGACGTTATCCACGCAGGGAGTCCCCAGGACATAGAGTTTTTCTAAGCCAAGCTGCTGCTCCACCGCCCGCAGGGCCTGGATCTGGCAACCTACGCCAATCACCAGCAGTCGCTTCATCCCCGATTGCTCGACCTGCTCTAAAATCGACAGGTTGGGCGACAGGGTCGGTTTATTCACCCGGGCTGCTAGAATATCCTCCGGCGTGCGGGCAATCACCGGCATGGGCTGGAAGCGATCTTCGGCTGTATTTTGCACACAGACCACTCCCTCCACCAGACCGCGATTGAGCATCTCGATGGCGATGGAACTGACGATGCCCGTCCATTGCGCCCCTTCGATCGGCTCGGTTTTGCGCGCCGCCATCATGTCCTGACGCACCCCAAAATACCAATCATCTGGCTCATCGAGGTTGCGGCTGCGCCCGTGGGTTTGCTGCTCTAGGTCAGCAATTTGCTGGTTAATAAAGGCACAGGCTTCTTTTACATAGTGAACATAGTAGGTGTCGCATAGGCCACATTCGCTACAGAGTTCCTTGGCCGGACGGCGGCTCGTGGGCTTGAGGGCCCTGGCTTTTTGGTGGGGTTTTTGGGGAGATACCGAGGTCATACTAAAGCAGCTTTTAATTCAGGTACAGCAGTGTTGGCACTTTGATTACCATACCGCAAGGGTTTTCGCCCTTGGGTAGGGAAGGAGCGGGAACGCAACCTTTCTCAACATTGGGAGTCTCAACATTGGGGGATGGCCAGCGATCGCTACAGAGGCAAGGGAAGGCCACGAATCGCATAGTCCAGCAGACGAATGGGGTGGAAAAGCGGCATGGCCACACCTTGGTGTTCCAGATGTTTCTGGATTTGCAGAGAGCAACCGGGATTGGATGAAGCAATCAACTGCGCGCCGGTGTTGATCAAATTCTCCACCTTTTGCTGCCCCAGTTCTTCAGCGATCTCCGGCTGCAGCATGTTGTACACCCCGGCGCTACCACAGCAGAGGGCCGCGTCCACCGGCTCCCGCAGCGTGACACCGGGAATACTCAGCAACAGTTGGCGGGGCGGCGCGCTAATTTTTTGACCATGCAGCAGGTGGCAGGCATCTTGGTAGACGATGGTCAGCGGCTCAGGGCTGAGGGGCGACAGGGGGGCGGTCAACCCAATATCCACCAAAAATTCCTGCACGTCTTTCACCTTGTGGGAGAAGGCGATCGCTCTTTCACGATACTCAGGGTCATCCTTGAGCAAATGCCCATATTCCTTCAGGGTATGGCCACAGCCCGCCGCGTTGATGATGATGGCATCGACGCCCGTGTCCTCAAAGCTGTCGATCATCCGCCGGGCCAGATCCCGAGCCGCTTCCTCCTGGCCTTGGTGATGGGGCAGAGCCGCGCAGCAGCCTTGGGTCTTGGGCACCACCACCTCACAGCCGTTGGCGCTCAGCACCCGTGCCGTCGATTCATTCACATCGCTGAAGAACAGGCGCTGCACACAGCCCAAAATCATCCCGACCCGATAGCGGGTGTCGCCCTGGGCAGGAATCACCTCGGGAATCGTATCTTGAAACGATTGGGCGGTCACGGTCGGCAATAGAGATTCCATGGCAGCCAATCGCGGCGAGATCCGCTTCAGCAATCCTGTTGCTTTCACCAGCTTGCCCAAGCCCAAAGCCTGGTACAGGTACAGCGGCGGCAGCAGCATCCGCAGGCGATCGGGGTGGGGGAAGAGGGTGAAAATTAGCTGTCGGAAGAGGCGATCGCTGAGGGTGCGGGGTACATTGCGCTCCACTTGGGGGCGGGTAGCGGCAATCAGCTTATCGTATTGCACACCGGAGGGGCAGGCGGTGGTGCAGGCCAGGCAGCCTAGGCAGGTATCAAAATGTTGGGAGGTGGCTGTGGCCAGGGGAGCATCCTGCTTATTAATCGCATCCATTAAATAGATGCGGCCGCGGGGCGAGTCGGTTTCTTTGCCAATCACCCGATAGCTAGGGCAGGTGGTCAGGCAAAAACCGCAATGCACACAGGCATCAATCAGGGATTGCTCGGGCGGATCCTGGGCATCGAAACCGGGGAAGCTGGTATCGAGCTTCAGGGCAGGGCGATCGGTGGAGGAGGGGGTGGCGGTCATGGCGAACACTCACGAGTTGGGCAGGGCGGCGGCTACAGGCCACCCACAAAGCGACCGGGGTTGAGTAAATGGTGGGGGTCAAACTGAGCTTTGATGGCTTGCATCTGGGGCAGGGCATTACCGGCATAGCCCCAGCGATCGAGGCCTGTCCAGCTTGGCGGTGCCGATAGCAGGGAGAGAAAGCCTCCATGGGCCGCGCAGTGCGATCGCACCTGGGTGATCTCCGTGGCGGTGATGCTGTCTATCTCACCACTCACCCAACCCAGACCACTACCAGCATGGATGAGTCCTAGGCTGGCTGGACACATCTGAGCGATCGCATCCAGGGTTGCTACCCCATGGGCCGGTAATACTCCTATTTTGCAGGCGATCGCCGATGCAGCGACGGCTCCGTCCCATTTTTCTTGTAATCGTTGCCATAGACTGACATCATCCTGCCCCTGAAGGCGATCGCTGCTTAATCCCGCCGCTTGGGCCAACGCCATCACCTGGGCCATCTGTTGGGCCACACTCACAGGAATACTCTGGAATCGGGCTACTAAACCCATCCCCTGCCCCAAGCCTAGGGCGCTGATGCAGGACGGGGATAGGACATCCAAGGCAGCGGGGCTCAGAGAGGTTTGACGGATCTGATGCAGCACCGTGGCGATCGCCGCCGAGTCGCCCACGAGCACCACCGTTTCCGAGACCTCTGGCAAGGGATAGAGACGAAAGGTCACTTGGGTGAGGATGCCCAGGGTACCGTAGGCACCGGTCATCAGTTTCATCAGGTCGTAACCAGCTACGTTTTTCACCACCCGTCCTCCGGCCTTCGCCACCTGGCCATCCGCCCGCACCAAGGACACGCCAATGAGCATATCCCGAACGCCGCCGTAGCGCTGACGCAGGGATCCGGTATCCGCCGTAGCCACGATGCCGCCGAGGGTCGCTGATGGGCTGTAGTGGGGGGCGATCGCTAGAAACTGCCGCGCTTGGGCCAACTGCTGCTGTAGATCGGCAAGCTTGACGCCAGCCTGGGCCGTCACGGTTAAATCCCCTGCCGCATGGTCAATCACCTGGTTAAGCTTAGCCGTACTGATGGCGATCGCCTCCCCCTGCAGCGGCGGCCCCCAATGGAGCTTCGTACCCTGGCCCATGGGCAGCATGGCCCAGCGGTGATGATGGGCATAGGCCACGAGGTCACACAGGGACTCTAGGGTAGGCGGGTAGGCGATCGCCGCCAGGTTAGGGGCAGCGATCTGAAGTTGAGCCTGCAGACCCGGATCGAGGGACTCCCTCGCCACCACATGGTCTGCTCCAATCTGCTGCGCTACTTGAAGGGCGATCGCACTCATGATCCAGCTATCCAAAGGGTTTCTTTGATCCTACGACGATAGGGCACTACGACAAACGCAGAACCCCAAAGGATTCTGCGCTGTGGTTGACCCTTAAGTTGTCTACCGAGGAAGCAGCGATCGCTAGTTGAGGACTTCTGCGCCCGCCACCACTTCTAGAATTTCCTGGGTAATGGACGCCTGACGAGCCTTGTTGTAGGACAAGGACAAGGAGGTAATCAACTGCTTAGCGTTGTCGCTAGCGTTGTTCATCGCCGTCATCCGGGCAGCCAGCTCACTGGCCGCAGACTCTTGCAGAGCGCGCAGGAGCTGATTGTTTAGATAGAGGGGCAGGAGCGCATCCAGAATTTGCACCGGATCCTGCTCAAAAATCATATCTTGGGGCAGGGGTGTCTGGGGAGCTGCCTCCACCTTTTCCCGCTCGACTTGGAACACACCACCACGAGTCGTCAACCGGAAGATCTCATCATCTGCTGCTTCCAAGCCCTGAGGATCGAGGGGCAGTAGAGTTTGAGTCACCGGACGAGAGCTAATCAAGGACACAAATTTGGTGTAGATGAGCTCCACCCGATCCACTGAATCGGAGAGAAATAGGGAGAGCAGTTCATCAGCGATCGCCGAAGCTTCCGATGCCGTGGGCACCTGCTCTAGATTGGTGAACGACTTACTAATCGGCTGTTCCCGGCGGGTAAAATACTGATTCGCTTTGCGCCCAACGATCACCAGCTTATAGTCCAGCCCTTCAGCCTGGAGTTCCTTGATGCGCAGCTCAGCCCGCTTAATCACGTTGGCATTGTAGCCACCGCATAGACCGCGATCGCCCGACACCACCAACAGACCCACGGTTTTCACATCCCGCTTTTTCAGCAGCGGCAAATCCGCTTCCTCAAACTGCAGACGAGACTGTAGACCATACAGCACCTGCGCCAAGCGATCGGCAAAGGGACGGGTCGCCGTCACCTGCTCTTGGGCACGCCGCACCTTAGCTGCCGCCACGAGCCGCATCGCTTCTGTAATTTTCTTGGTATTTTTGACCGACTTAATTCGATCCCGAATCGCTTTGAGATTTGGCATAGCTAAAACCCGAAGATTGGAGGAGACAAAACCATATCAACGAGGAGGGGCGGATCAGTTAGACCCCATCTCCCCTCCCGTTCGACTCTGTTACGCCATCGCCATGAAGGTTTGCTTGTATTCAGCGATCGCTTCTTTCAGGATGGTTTCTGCCTCATCGGTCAGCTTCTTCTCAGCCCGAACAATCTCACTAAACTTGGGCTTGCTGTTGGCTAAATAGTCCCGGAAACCCTTCACAAAGCTGGTTACCTTATCCAGATCCAGGTCATCCATGTAGCCGTTGATGCCAGCATAGATCACAGCCACTTGGTCAGCCACCGGTAGGGGCGAGTATTGGGGCTGCTTCAGCAGTTCGCGCAAACGCTGTCCCCGAGCCAATTGCTGTTGGGTGGCTTTATCCAAATCTGATGCAAACTGGGAGAAAGCTTCTAGTTCAGCAAACTGAGCTAGCTCTAGCTTCACCTTACCAGCCACCTGCTTCATCGCCTTGATCTGCGCTGCCGAACCCACCCGAGATACGGAGATCCCAGCGTTAATGGCAGGACGAAGACCGGAGTTGAACAGGTCAGAGGAGAGGAAGATCTGACCATCGGTGATGGAAATCACGTTGGTGGGAATGTAGGCAGACACGTCACCCGCTTGGGTTTCGATGATCGGCAACGCGGTCATGCTGCCTTCACCTAGCTCAGGGCTCAGCTTCGCAGCCCGCTCTAGCAAGCGAGAGTGGAGGTAAAACACATCGCCAGGGTAGGCTTCCCGTCCGGGCGGACGGCGCAGCAGCAAGGACATCTGACGGTAGGCTTGGGCTTGCTTGGACAAGTCATCGTAGACCACCAAGGTCGCCTTACCGTTATACATGAAGTATTCCGCCAAGGTTGCACCGGTGTAGGGTGCTAGGTATTGCAAGGTTGCTGGGGCGTTGGCGTTGGCAGCGACCACAATGGTGTAGTCCAAAGCACCGCGCTGACGCAGCACTTCCACCACCTGAGCTACGGTGGATGCCTTTTGACCAATGGCAACATACACGCAGATCACATCTTCACCCTTTTGGTTGAGGATGGTGTCTACCGCAACGGAGGTCTTACCGGTTTGGCGATCGCCAATGATCAACTCCCGCTGGCCTCGGCCAATGGGCACCATGGAGTCAATCGCCGTAATCCCGGTTTGCATCGGCTCATAGACCGACTTCCGGTCGATAATACCAGGAGCCATGGATTCAATCAGGCGGGTTTCAGTGGTGCTGATGTCGCCTTTACCGTCAATGGGGCGCGCTAGGGCATCCACCACACGACCAATCATGGCCTCACCCACCGGCACTTCCGCAATCCGACCGGTGGAGGTCACGGTGCTGCCTTCTTGGATGGAACGACCATTGCCCATCAACACAGCGCCGACGTTATCTTCTTCTAGGTTCAGCGCGATACCGACCGTGCCGTCTTCAAACTCTAGAAGCTCACCAGCCATGCTTCCTTCCAAACCATAAATGCGGGCAATGCCATCACCCACTTGAAGCACAGTACCAACGTTAGAGACCTTAACGTCTTGGTCGTACTGCTCAATCTGCTGGCGAATAATGTTGCTAATTTCGTCAGGTCTGATACTTACCATAGGGATTTTCTCTCAACGAACGGTGTCTAATTGGGTTTGGTACTGACAAATTCAATCATCTACAGCCGGATGAATGCATCGAAGGCTAGCTGATGACGCTGAGTTTAAGAGCGATGCGTCGCAACTGTCCGCTGAGGCTCGCATCAATCACTTGAGAGCCAACTCGGATGACAACGCCACCGATCAAGTCTGGATTCTGCGACAGTTCAAGCTCAACCTGTTGTGCGCCCGTGAGTTCCAAAACCTTCCCACGAACGGCATCCTGCTGAGCCTCGGACAAAGGCACCGCCGAGGTGACCTCAGCAAGCACCGTTTTTTTCAAATCTCGAACTAGGGACTGATATTTTCTGCAAATCCCTTCAATGAACGAGATGCGCCGACGATCCACCAGCAACAGCAGGAAATTCATCATGTAGGGATGAACCTGGTCACTCAAGACTTGACGGAGCACTGCCTTCTTTTGCTCAATACCCACAATGGGGCTCGACAAAAATTGCTCTAGGTCAGGAGATCCTTTCAAAAGCTCCAACAGACCAGCGGCATCACCACTCAACGGATCAACGAGGTCGTTCCCCTGAGCCAGCGACATCAAAGCCTGAGCATAGGGCTCCAGAATTTCCGCCGTGACTAAACTATTGTTCATGACTTGCCTCCCAACATAGCAATGCTTCGGTCTACAAGCTCTTGCTGCTTGGCATCATCCATCTCATGACGCAATTGAGTTTCTGCTTGCTGCATCGCCATCAATACAACTTGATTGCGAACCTCTCGGATGATGCGCTCTTGCTGAGAGGTTAAGTCTTGAGCCGCCGCTTCTCGCAGACGAGCAACATCCTGCTCAGCCTCCGCCAAGATCGACTCACGAGCAGCCTGAGCTGAGGTTTCTGCAGCACTGAGCATTTTTGCTGCTTCCGCCTTCGCTTGTGCCAGCTTTTGCTGCTGCTCGGCCAAGGCCGAGGCGGCTGACTTCTTGCGCTCCTCAGCTTCACGAATCTCAGATTCAATACGCGATCGCCGCTCTGACAGAGTCTTACCCAAGAAGCCCCGCCCGAAATAGATCAAAACCCCGATGATAATGATCAGATTAATTAGATTTGTGTCTAAAAGATCAAGATTGATGCCAAACCCGGCTTCTTCAATCTCTGGCGCTTTCAGAACCACTGTTCCAGTTCGCTCAGCTAGCCAATACAAAGTTCCCATGATCCCTAAATCGTCGTTGATCTACTCAACCCAGCCTTAACCTTGCGCACTCCTACTCACCTAGGCAACCCATGCAACATGCAATAGCCCAAGCAATATCCACCTGTGCGGCTCCTTAGTCGCTCCCAGCCTAGCGGATCAACCGTTAAGCCTTTGCCTCTAGGAGCTTATCCAAAATTTGTTGACTTAATGCACCCACCTGCTGCTCCAGTGATGCTAGCGCCTCAGCTTTCTGTTGATCAAGCTCTACCTGAACCTGTTCACGCTGAGCCTGAGCCTCTTGCTGAGCTTGGGCAACCCGTTCGGCAGCAATTTTTTGAGCAGCAGCCTGTGCCTCAGCAATGACGGCTTGAGACTGACGACGAGTAGACGCCAGTTCGGTCTCGTATTGCTGGGTTAAGCGCTTGGTTTGCTCCAACCGCTCTTTAGCTTCTGCCTGGGTGGTGCGAATATAGTTATCTCGATCGTCGATGCTCTTGCCCAGGGGTTTATAGAACACTGCATTTAAGGCCACCATTAACAGTAGAAACTGAATGGCCATTAAGGGCAATGTGGCATCTAAGTCAAAAAGTCCACCCCCTCCCTCTGAAGCAGCGGCCTCAGCGGCAAGTAGAACTGTCCAGTGAATCATAATCCTCTCACCCCATCATTCATTGGGGAAAACGACAGCACACAGTCAACCTGTGTAATCTAACAACACAAGCTTGAGCCGGAGTTGCCATCGGGTAGGAGTTAACCAACGACCTACCCAATGACCCTTGATGACTTAGGCGAAAGGATTGGCAAACAAAAGAACGAGGGCAACAACCAACCCGTAGATGGTCAGTGCTTCCATAAATGCCAAGCTGAGCAGAAGAGTACCACGAATCTTACCTTCTGCTTCTGGCTGACGAGCGATACCTTCAACAGCCTGACCAGCTGCGTTACCTTGACCAATACCAGGGCCGATCGCGGCTAGACCCACAGCAAGGGCAGCAGCAATAACAGAAGCGGCGGCAACAATTGGATTCATGATTATGTTTCCCTAACTTAAGAGTACAAACAGACAACGATCAAACAGTACATCAGCGATGGAGCGGTGCAGCAGAGCTACTAAACTCACATCGAAACCTGCTGCTGAGGTCAGGCCCCAGACAACCAGCCTACGTAACCAACTGAGCGGGCAAGGGGCCCTTACTCATGCTCTTCCCCGTGTTCTTCCATGGCTTCCCCGATGTAGGCGGCGGCCAACGTAGCGAAGATCAACGCCTGAATTGCACTGGTGAACAACCCAAGCGCCATCACTGGCAGCGGCACAAACAACGGCACCAGAAGAACTAGCACCCCAACCACGAGTTCATCCGCCAAGATGTTGCCAAATAGACGGAAGCTCAGGGAAAGGGGCTTGGTGAAATCTTCAATAATTTTGAACGGCAGCATGAATGCTACCGGCTGCACATAGTTGCCAAAGTAGCCCAGTCCTTTCTTGCTAAAGCCTGCGTAGAAGTAGGCCAAGGAGGTGAGGAGCGCTAGGGCAACGGTGGTATTAATGTCACTGGTGGGGGCAGCCAATTCTCCTTCAGGCAGAGCGACTAGCTTCCAAGGAATCAGGGCTCCTCCCCAGTTGGAGACAAAGATGAACAAAAACAGGGTGCCAATGAACGGTACCCATGGGCGATAGTCTTTTTCGCCAATTTGCCCCTTTGCCAAGTCTCGAATGAATTCGAGGGCATATTCCATCAAGTTTTGTACACCCGACGGCACCATCTGAACATTACGAGTGGCTAAGACTGAAATGGTAACGAGGGCTGCAATCACAAACCAAGAGGTGAGGAATACTTGCCCATGAAGCTTGAGGCTGCCAATTTGCCAGTACAAATGATGGCCGACTTCCAGTTCTGCCAGGGGGAAGTGTTGAATTGTAATCAAATCATTCAGCATGTCCATTCGTTGAAGTTCCCCAAAGAGTCTGTCAGACACGACGTGTCGAGGTTAATCGAGGCTAGGTGCGAAGCTAGTCCAGAGGACGTAGGTAATCAATGCCACTTTATAGGTCAAGAATCCTAAAAAAATAGGCATGATTTGCAGTTGGTTCCACTGAGACGCCACTAGGATGAGGGCTATGAGCAGGGCTAACCGAGCACTACCTAGCTTTTGCCGTTGCCGACCGAGTTGCTCGACGTTTTTGGCCAACATCCTCAAATAAACTACACCCACGCAGGCACCCAGTAAATAGTTCAGTGCGATCGCCACGGTGTAGAACACCCAAACACTCACAAAAATTACGCCTGCCATCACAAGGGTGGTGATGAGCAAATTTTGTTGAAGTTGGTAAAACTCCGCCATGGAGGAGTCTGGCTCAGGTGTCAGTTGCGCGGGGGCGGCCACTGCCTGCGAAGCATTTTGTTCTGGTAATCCGTCTGGCGAGTTCACAGAGCTTAGCCACTAGAAAACTGAGCGGTTCGCAGTCTTGCAAACCACAGGTGATCATATCACGCAGAGGTAACACACCCGACGATTTTTTGTGGGTTATGCCCCAAAAAAATTGACTGAAGATTTCTAACAAAATGCCTCAGGAACAGATGGAGAGCCTGGCTGGAAGGCACCACAGCAGGGAGGCGATCGCCCTCTTCATACCCCACAGGTCATCCCCTTAGCCCATGGATGCCTGAGCCGTCTGGCAGGTCGTACAGAGCCCGAAAAATTCTAGGGTATGGTAGTAGATTTTGAACTGATAGGCATCGTGCAGGCGTTCCTGAAGCTCATGCACGGGACATTCGTCAATGGCAATTGACAGACCGCACTGCAAACAGGTCAAGTGGTGGCGATCTTCTTGAATCAGGCTATACAGGGCCTCCCCGCTAGACACCGTTCGCACCTGCACCACGCCCTCTAGCTTCAGGGCATCGAGAGCTCGGTACACCGTGGCCAATCCCATACCCTGGCTGCGATCGCGGAGTTCGACAAATAGATCCTGGGCTGAGGTACCCCGCCCCAAGGCTCGCAGCACAGACAATACTTTCTCTTGGTTGCGGGTACGTTTTGGCGACATGGCAAATCGGGCTTGGGTAAGCGGAGTGATGTTCTTCTAGCCTAGATCAAACTGAGACGGTTGTTGGATCTTGGATCTTTGAGGATGGCCATGGCCGTAGTTGTAGGATGGGCAGTGCCAGCTATGGAAGGGATCTGAGGGAGCGATCGCCCCATAAAAAATCCCATCAAGCATCCCAGCAATCATCCCATGAAAAATCCCATGAAAAATCCGCCGCATCCTGGATAGGACAACGGCGGATTCCAGAGCAATCGTACCCTACAGGTACAAGCAGGCTAGAGCACAGGACGAACTCGATACGGAACGACCAAGCGACCAACCAACTCTACTCAATCAGCTCTTAGAGCTGAGGGACGTACTGCTCTTTCTCAGGAACTTCGGCATATTCCGAGACAATTTGCCGGAACTCGTCACCATCGATGGTTTCTTTCTCGATCAGCAAATCTGCCAAGCGATCGATCACCAAGCGATTTTCGCGAATGATCCGACAGGCTTCTTCGTAGCAATGCTCGACGATCGCCCGCACTTGAGCATCAATACGCGAAGCAATTTCTTCCGAATATTCCGATCGCGTCATCAGATCTCGACCTAGGAAGACCTCTCCCTGCTGAGTTTCCAAGGACAACGGCCCCAAGTCGGACATACCGAAGCGGGTCACCATTTGTCGGGCCATGCCAGTCACCTGCTGCAGGTCATTGCCGGCACCGGTGGTGACTTCCGCATCCCCAAAGATCACCTGTTCGGCGGCCCGTCCACCCAAAGCACCGGTGATCCGAGCCCGGAGCTGGGCGCGGGAAATCAATCCCTGCTCTTCATTAGGCGTGAACCAGGTCAAACCCTGGGCTTGTCCACGGGGAATCAACGTCACCTTTTGCACAGGATCATGGGCTTTGATCAGGGTACCGACGATGGCATGACCGAGCTCGTGGTAAGCAATCAAGCGCTTGCTCTTGCTGTCCACCAACGGCGTGCCTTCCATACCGGCCACCACCCGATCTACCGCATCATCGATTTCTCGCATGGTGATCGCTTCTTTACGGCGACGAGCGGTCAAAATCGCCGCTTCATTCAGCAGGTTAGCCAAGTCAGCGCCGGTAAATCCAGGCGTCCGACGGGCGATCGCTTCCAAAGACACTTCTTGAGCCAGCTTTTTGTTGCGGGCGTGAACTTCCAGCACTTCCAAGCGACCCTTCACATCGGGGGCATCCACCGTCACCTGACGGTCAAAACGACCGGGGCGCAGCAGAGCTGAATCCAACACATCAGGACGGTTCGTCGCCGCAATGATGATGATGCCGGTGTTGCCTTCAAAACCGTCCATCTCGGTGAGCAACTGGTTGAGGGTTTGCTCCCGTTCATCGTTACCGCCGCCAATACCTGCGCCCCGCTGGCGACCCACAGCGTCAATTTCATCAATAAAGATGATACAAGGCGCATTTTCCTTAGCTTTCTTAAAGAGGTCGCGCACCCGAGAGGCACCCACCCCAACAAACATTTCTACAAATTCTGAACCAGAGATGCTGAAGAACG
>RECH01000124.1 GCA_007694125.1 Leptolyngbya sp. DLM2.Bin15 | reverse complement strand
CTGTTGTGCTTAGGCTTGAGGCGATTGTGCAAAATCAACAGGGTGCTATCGATGCCTTCATGGATATTGACGGCTTTTAGATCGGCTTCATCGAGCCGGGAGAAGGTACGCAGGGAATAGACAATTTCCCGAATGCGTTCTGCACCAATGCGCATGGATCCTAGCAGTTGGGGTAGGTCTTCCACCAGGAAGTCGAGATCCATATCTTCAATCTGAGCCTCGATCGCCTCCCCCGGACTCGGATAGCGCTGGCGATAGTGGCCCAGCAGGCTCACAATATTGCGGATGTAGTCGGTGGCGTGGGTTAAGTTGCCGTAGATGAAGTTCACGGGATTGTTAATCTCATGGGCGACGCCGGCCACCAGTTGCCCCAGGCTAGACATTTTCTCGCTTTGCACCAGTTGGGCCTGGGTGCGCTGGAGATCGTGGAGGGCATGTTCGAGATCCGCGGCCTGCTGCCGGAGCTGGGCTTCTGCTTGCTTGCGTTGGCTGATGTCGCGGAAATACCAAACCCGACCGTAGAATTCACCGGCGGGCGATCGCACTGGAGCAGAATAGCAATCGAGGACTCGGCTGTCCTGAAGCGGCAGTTCTTCCCGGTTGGACTGGTCGGGATGCTCGTAGAGGAAATCTACCGTTTTTAAGAAAACTTCGCTGTCAACCAACTGATCCAACATCTGCTGGATCATCAAGCGATCGCCCCCGGTTTCAATTTGGTCTGGCACAATGCCCCAAATGACGCAGAACTGTTGGTTGTAGGAGACGATGCGCCGATGTTCATCCAGGATCAAGATCCCGTCAATGGAGGCTTCTCGCTGGGCACGAAGAATGGCATTACTGCGTTTGAGAGCCCGTTCCGATCGCCGCCGCTCGGTCACATCCATGACGGCGGACACCACCCCTAGCATTTCGCCGTTGGGGGCCATCAGCGGCGTGTTGTACCATTCGCAGAAAATCACCCGCCCATCCTGGGTGATATTTTCGTTGGTGCTGCGACTGCTCTGCTGACTGGTGGATAGATGGACAAAAATGTCTTGGATCTGATCATGGAGCCACTCGGGAACTAGAAAGTGGAAGCCTTGCCCGACTGCCTGCTCGCGGGTGTGACCAAAAATGCGCTCGGCCGATGGATTCCAGTCTAAAATCTGCCCATCGGGTGTCCAGTCAATCACCGCTAGGGGGGTTTGCTGAATCAGCAACGATAGCCGCTGTTGCGACTCCCGCAGTTTTTCCTGGGCCTGCTCTCGCTGGGTGACATCAACCGCCATGGATGAAATGCCCACCACATCGCCTGTGGTGGTCACGAGGGGCACGTCATACCATTCACAAATGACGCGATCGCCATCTTTGGTCACATTCTCGCCCACCTCGCGCAGAATCCGAGGGCTGAGGATCAGTTGGCTCATCAACCGCCGCACTTGGGGGCGTCGCCAGCTGGGAATTAAAAAGCCAAGGGGGGCACCCATGACCTCATCTTTGGAATAGCCAAAGATGCGCTCTGCTGCCGGGTTCCACTCCTGTAGGTTTAAATCAATGTCCCATTCCATGATGGCGACGGGCGTTTGTTCAAACAGCAGGGCTAGGCGCTGGCGAGAGTCTTGTAGGGCGGCTTCTGCTAGCTTGCGGTCGGTAATATCTTCAAAGGTGCCTAGCACGCCCACAATGTTGCCTTGGCTATCCCGTAGCGGCACTTTATTGGTGTCAATCCAGCGCAGTTCACCGTCAGCATTCTGCTGTTGGCTAATCAGATGCACCATGGGCTGACCCGAGGCAATCACCTGGCGATCGGCGGCGCGATAATCGTCGGCCTGTTCCCTTGTCCAGCCTAGTTCATAATCGGTTTTGCCGATGATGGATGTGGCTGTATGGGCAGGAATGGTGTTGAGGAATCGACTATTGCCGCCGAGATAGCGCAGATTCAGATCTTTCCAGAACACCACTTGGGGAATGTTGTCCATCACCAGTTGCAGCAAATGGCGCGATTCCCGCAGTTGTAGATCGGTTTGATGGCGAGCGATCGCCCCCCCTAAGCTACTGGCTGCTGCCCGCAAAATGGATTGTTCGCTATTAGACCATAGGCGCTCAGCCTGACAATCATCACAGCCCACAAACCCCCAAATGATGCCTTCAATCTCAATGGGCATGAGGATTAGGGATTGGGTTTGGCGCGGCTCTAAATAGGTGCGTAAGGTTGCTGGACAGGCGGAGGCGATCGCCATCACCGGCTGCCCTTGGGCCAAGGTTTGGTACCACTCTAGGGATACCTTGTGGTAGGGCAGATTTTGCCATTGGGGATTGTGCAGGTCTGATGGGATCGCCTGGGCAACCCATTCATAGCGTTGATTGAGCCGTGGCTCCCTGGTTTCGCCATGCCAGCTATGTTCAAACACATAAACCCGATCCACCTTGGCCGTGGTTCCTAAAATGTATAGGGCCTGATTCACCGCTTGGTCATGGTCGGCCATGGTCAAGAGGGTGCTGTTGGCCAGGGCAACCCCATTCAGCAGGCGATCGCGGGCTTGTAGATCTTGCTCAAACTGTTTGCGATCGCTAATGTCTGTGGCGATGCCGCAAATGGCGTAGGGTTGATTATCGTGATCGAACAGCGGAAACTTCACCGATAGGTAGGTGCGTTCTTCGCCGTCGATGACGATCAATTCTTCAAACTTGCTCGGGGTATTGCTGGCCAGGGTTTGCTGATCGTTCTGACGAAAGATATCCGCCAGCTCCTTAGGAAAGATGTCGTAGTCGGTGTGCCCCAAAATTTCTGCCGAAGAGCGCCCCTGGATCATCTGCGTCCCTCGGTTGGCAAAAATATACTGCCCCTCTAAATCTTTGACGAAGATGCCTGCCGAGGTATTGTCTAAAATGTCCCGCAGTTGCTTTTGGCTGCGCTTCAGGGCTTTTTCGGCCCGGCGACGCTCGGTAATATCAAGGGCGATCCCAATCACCCCACAGACGTTATGCGTATCATCTAACAGGGGCGCATAGTGGTTTTCGTAGCTGATCTCGCCTATGCGCGTTACGTAGATGGACTGCTCATGGTTGGGCTGTTGCCCTGACAGCACCTGCTGCAAAAACTCATGAATGCTGTGGCTATCGGGGTAGACGTCGTACACGGACTGGCCAACCACCTCCCCAGGCTTCAGCCCTAAGTTGGCTAACCCACTGCCTTCCGACAGAATGAACTGGCCATCTAAGTCGATTGCATAGAGAATGATGGGCGCAGAGGATAGGAGTAGCTCTAGGCGAGCCTTGCTTTGCTGCAGTTCACGGGTGCGGTCGGCGACGATCGCTTCCAGCTGGGTATTGAGCTGGTTGAGGGCCATTTCACTCTGCTTGCGATCGCTAATGTCAAAAATTGCGCCATCCACATGCATGGGGCAACCGTTGGCATCAAACACGGCCCGCCCCCGTTCTGATACCCAGCGAATGCTGCCGTCTCGATGACAAATGCGGTATTCCACCTTGAAGGGCCGCCGTTGGGCGATCGCTTCAGCAATATCCGCATTGATGCGATCGCGATCCTCAGGATGGGTGACGCTATTGAGGGTTTGGGATTGGTCGAGCCAAAATTCTTCCGCCCGGTAGCCCGTGATGTCTTCAATCACGTGGGTGATGTAGTCAATCACCCAGGGGGAGGAACAGCCGGTGCGATAGATGGCTCCGGGCACATTGTGGACGAGATTTTGTACGCTCGTTTCAATGTCATACACCCAGCGACCGGCCAGGGTGGGCTTGGGAACCGCAACCTGGGGATCCTGAAGCGGCTGCACGGGAATCCATAGACCATCCCAAAGAATCTCGCCGTCGGCTTTGGGAGATGGGTGTGCCAGGGTTTGCAACCATTGTTCCTGCCCTTGGGGGCTGTGCCAGCGGCCGCACCACGACCAAGGTTGCCAGGTTTGAGCGGCCTGATGGAGCGATCGCCAAAAAGACTCTACGTCATCAGGATGGAGGCGATCGCAAAAGTGGTGCAGATCGCCTTGGAGAGCTGCTGCATCCAAGTGGAGTGCCCGGAGGCAACAGGGATCGATCCAGCGCAATGTGGCTCCATGCTGGTGCTGTACCAGTTGATAGGCCATGCTAGGGATGTCATCTGCCACTCGCTCAAAGCGAGACTGGGGAGCATTCATCAGGGATATTCTCTAACAAGCTAATCGCAACATCAGGGCTACCCCCGTGGAAGCAGCACCTGGTTTTGTATCGGTATGACCCTAGCGGCCCTAGGATGGGGCCTTGGTGGAATAACTCAACGTCGTGTCCTAGGAAGTATGCCCAATCGGACACAAGACTTAACAGATTCAGCGCGGCTGAGATGGTCAGAAAGCGGATGCTGCAAGGGTTCAGCTAGAGCTATTGTTAGGATGTTTTGACATAATTAGCGCTGGGTAGATGATAGATCAGCGCTGGGTCTGCGACCCGATCCCATCATGTCGCAGATGCTGTAGTCAGGCTGTATAGCTGTATAAGAAATCAGATTACTCTAACCTGCTAGGATATTGAGCGGACTTGTCGATCAAGTTTGGTTGACGATAGGCATTCAAGATCAAGCTAAAAGGTCGTACCTGATGGGGCATGGTGATGAATTGTCATGTCCTGCAACGCTGGCTGTGAGGGCGATCGCGCTTGTATGATCTCAACAAATCTGCGGCAGAGAGTTGACATAAGCGTACCCTGATCTTGATAATTAGAGATTGTGAAACTTTGACACCCAAATAGATCCTTGGCTAACGTCGTTGTAATCGGTGCCCAATGGGGCGATGAAGGAAAAGGCAAAATTACCGACCTGCTCAGCAAGTCGGCAGATGTGGTAGTCCGCTACCAGGGGGGCGTAAATGCAGGACATACGGTAGTCGTCAAGGATCAGGTGTTCAAGCTTCATCTGATTCCATCTGGCATCCTCTATCCTTCCACGGACTGCATTATCGGAAACGGTACGGTGATTGATCCTGCAGGACTCATTACCGAACTGGATCAGCTCGAAGCCCTAGGCATTTCCACGAAAAATTTGATGATCTCGGAGACGGCCCACGTCACCATGCCCTACCACCGCATGATTGACCAAGCCTCAGAAGAGCGGCGCGGCAGCTTGAAGATCGGCACCACCAAGCGTGGGATCGGGCCGACCTATGCCGACAAGTCTGAGCGGATGGGTATCCGCATGATTGATTTGATTAACCCCAGCGAAATGCAGCAGCAGATCCGCTGGACGGTTGAGCATAAAAACATCATTCTCGAAAAGCTCTATGGCCTGCCTGCCCTCGATCCCGAACAGGTGATTGAGGAATATGCTGCCTATGCCGATCGCCTGCGTCCCCACGTGGGTGACAGTTCCCTCAAGATCTACGACGCGGTGAAAAAACGCCGCAACGTTCTCTTTGAAGGAGCCCAAGGTACGCTGCTCGATCTTGACCACGGCACCTACCCCTACGTCACCTCCTCCAACCCAGTCGCGGGTGGGGCTTGCGTGGGTACGGGGGTTGGCCCCACCATTATTGACCGCGTCATTGGGGTTGCTAAAGCCTACACGACGCGGGTGGGAGAGGGGCCCTTCCCCACGGAGCTGGAGGGGGGCATTGGCGCTCATTTGTGCGATCGCGGGGCAGAGTTTGGCACCACGACCGGGCGGCAGCGGCGCTGCGGCTGGTTTGATGCGGTGATTGGGCGCTATGCCGTGCGCATCAATGGTTTAGACTGTTTGGCGGTGACTAAGCTGGATGTTCTAGATGAGCTAGATGAGATTCAGGTCTGTGTCGCCTACGATATTGACGGACAGCGGTGTGAGCATTTCCCCAGCAGTGCCGGTCGCTTCGCCAACTGCCGTCCTATTTACAAGACCCTGCCAGGTTGGAAGCAATCCACAGCCGACTGCCGATCGCTGGATGACTTGCCCAAGCCAGCCCTCGACTACCTCAAGGTGTTGGCGGAGTTGATGGAAGTGCCCATTGCCATTGTGTCCTTGGGAGCCAGCCGTGATCAGACCATCATTGTGGAAGATCCGATCCATGGCCCCAAGCGAGCGCTACTGCACTCGACGACGGATAGCGTGAGTTAAGCGATCGCTCTCCAGTTGGTTTCAAAGCAGGGAAGGGGACGATACTCACTGCTCTACGTCCTGCTCCTCGGGACGGTTGCCTCTCTGTTCAAAGTTGTTCTCTCGCATCATAAATTGTTGGAAAGGAATCCTATGGAACTTACGTTTGAATGTACAAAGCGCACCTCTGTGCTCAATCCTCGGGCGATGCGTCGGGAAGGACTTTTGCCTGCTGCTCTCTATGGCCATGACGGCGTGAACTCTGTTGATTTGATGCTCAACATGAAAGATGCTGAGCTGTTGGTGCGCAAGGTGAAGGGCAAGCGGACTCCCGTTCAGCTCAATGTGACGGACATGCCTTGGAGCGGTAAGGTGTTTGTTCAAGAAGTGCAGTCCCACCCTTGGCGGGGCTCGCTCTACCACGTCAGCTTCTTTGCTAGCGAAGAATAGAGATGTCTGGTCTGGGAGAGCCTCAGGCTGAAATCATAATTTTATGAACCATGAAGGGGGCCTAACTAGGCCCCCTTCATGGTTTTAGGGTGTGAATAAGTAGGAGGACGTCGCTCCATGCTCAAACCTTAGAAAAGAGGGTTGAGCGTAGTCGAAACCCGGCAACTTAGCTCCATTTCATTGAGTTCACCTACTTGTTTGGGTGTGGCATTACGGTGGTGACGTCACCGGCGCTTATTTCATGGCACTCAACTGAATGCGGGGATCAACGAACTTGAGGGCCAGATCCGCCAGCAGGTTGCCAATAATCAGCATGACCGCCGCCATCATCAGGCTAGCCATCACTAAATACAGATCCTGCGATCGCACCGCATCGAGGGTGAGCCGTCCTAGACCCGGCCAGTTGAAAAAGGTTTCGGTGATGAAGGCTCCGCTCAGCAGGCTGGAAAATTCAAAGCCTAACAGGGTAATCAGAGGGTTGACGGCGTTACGTAGGGCATGGACGTAGATCACCCGTCCTTCGGGCAGTCCCTTGGCCCGCGCCGTTTGGATATAGTCTTGCCGTAGGACGTCTAGCAGTTCTCCTCGGGTAATTCGCTGCAGACCTGCAAAGCCAGCGACGCTGAGGGCAATGGTGGGCAGAATTAAATGCCAGCCCAAATCTAGGATGCGACCCAGCCACGATAGATCGGCATGGTCGATGCTGGTCATGCCGCCGACGGGGAAGAGGGGCGAGGTGAACTGGGCGAAGAATAGCAGCAGCAGACCGGTAATCAGCGTCGGAAAGCCCTGACCAATGTAGCTGAGGGTGCGCAGCAGGCGATCGCTCCATTGGTTTTGCTGGATGGCTGCCATAATCCCCAAGGGAATGGCGATCGCCCAGGTGATGAAAAAGGAGGCGAGGGAGAGCAAAAGGGTGGCGGGGATGCGCTCTGCCAAAATAGAGCCGACGGGGCGCTGATAGGCAAAGCTAATGCCAAAATTGCCTTGGGTGATAATTTGCCATAGCCACTGAAAGTATTGCTGGATCGCAGGTTTATCCAGCCCAAACCGCTGCTCTAGGTCTTGCAGCGTTTCCTGGGAAATCTGCGGATTTTGGCGCAGGGTGTCTAGATAGTTGCCTGGCGCGAGCTGGATGATGAAAAAGCTCAGGGCTGATGCCAAAAACAGGGTTAGGACGGCTTGCAGCACCCGCTTGATCACATACAGGGTGGTTTCATCTTGCAAGATATTGAGCAGCCCCTGAAAGGCAGGTTGAAGCTGCTGGCGGACGGAGGGAGTTGAGGTCATGCGTCGATTCAGGGTGTCAACAGCCTCTCGATGATCCGGCGGGGATGATCCCTGCAGGACAACCGTACCGAGATGGCAAGAGTACGTCTAGTATTGCACAAGCGACACGATTGGCACATTCGGTAGGCGATCGCGCCCGCCCAGGTCTGTGAGTTCAACAATGAAGCCAAATCCGGCAAGCTGGGCTCCTGCCGCTGCAACGAGATCGACGGTCGCTGCGGCCGTGCCGCCGGTGGCAATTAGGTCATCCACAATCAAAATTCGGCAGCCCTTGGGCAGGGCATCTTGGTGCATCTCTAGGCGATCGGTGCCATATTCTAAGTCGTACTCTACGGAATGAACAGCGGCAGGCAGTTTGCCGGGTTTCCGCACGGGAATAAATCCCACGCCGAGCTGAACGGCTAGGGGGACGCCGAAAATGAATCCCCGCGATTCCATGCCGAGGATGTAGTCAATGTCTAGGTCGGCATAGTGGCTGGCCAAGGTGTCGATGGTATGGCGCAGACCATCGGGATCGCGCAAGAGGGTGGTAATGTCGCGAAACAGGATACCGGGCTTCGGGAAGTCGGGAATGTCTCGTATCAGCGCTTTCAGATCCATGCTGGGCTTGATGCGTCGTAGGAATCGTCTTTAGTGTACGGCAAGTGGTTGCCTTGCGGTGTGGCTGCCTGACAAACCTCTTAACGCTAGGGGAACCGCGTCCAGACCGGTAACATTCGCCTAGGCGAGTGTATGACCATTGGTGATCGCGATTGGGGCGATCGCTCCTCGTTTAGTCACCTGCATGAAGCTCGTTGTCTACCAGTTGCCCATAGTAGCCGGTGACAATGCGACTGCCATCCTTGAGAACATGGACTTCGATTTGGTCGCTGGCCCAGTTGAGGCGGTCTTCCAGGGCTGGATTGAAGACATGCACCCGCTGGTTGCTGGAGGAGACGAGGGAGTGGGGATCATGGACAGCCAAGGATTCCACATAGGCTCCATCGATCAGCAGATCTAACTGGTCAATCAAGTCTTGCGCCCCGGCTGGCCCATAATCCGACTGCAGCCGCTCTAAAGTGAACCCCGTAAATGACATGACGTTCAGTCCATGGGCTTTCACCTGCTGGGCTAGATGGGCCAGGGCGGGTGCTTGCCAAAACGGTTCACCGCCGGAAAAGGTAACGCCTTCATGCTTAGGATTGGCGAGGATCCGTTCTACCAGGTGCTCAACGGACACCAGTTGATTCATTTCAAAGGACCAGGAATCAGGGTTGTAGCAGCCTGGACATTCTCTCAGGCAGCCTTGCACCCAAATTACTGCTCGACAGCCTGGGCCATTCACCTCAGATTCTTCCACATACCCCATGGTGTTGAGGTAGCCCGGCGGAATTTCCAGTAACTCAATCGCTGGGTTGAGGTTGATATGCTTGTGTTGACCTTGCATGATACGAATGTCCTATCTTGGGTGAACCATGGGATATGAAAAAGCAGCTAACGAGAGAGTAAGGCTGGGGATGGACAGCGGGTGGGAATCTGGGTGGCGGCTTGAATGCGATCGCTCATCTGCTGCAGCACCTCAACGCTAACGGACTTGAACCGGCGCAGGGAGTCTGACGGCGAGTAGTTGGGGGCGTTGCCCCTTGCCGACAGTACATGGCGATCGGGCTGGGCTCGGGTGGGTGTGTTGATCTGGATCTCGTCGGGGGCGATCGCCTGCATGAGCTGCACATAGGTGGCTTGGCTAGCCTCATCCCAGGGACTGAGCATCATGGTTTGAATGGCCAAATGTCCCTTGTAACCTTGCCGAAACGCCTGAATGCCGTCCCAAAGCTCAGGCAGGGAGGCGGGGGCTACAGGGCGATTGATCCTGCCCCAGAGCGTCGGCTGCACTGCATCGAGCTTCACGGCCACAGCGTCGGCTTGCCCGAGATCCTGCTGAACCTGGGGATCGCTGAGCAGGCTACCGTTGGTCAACACTCCCACCGGTCGCTGGGTCATCTGCTGAGCCATGGTAATGATCTCCCCGAGGTTGAGAGCTAGGGTGGGTTCACCGCTGCCGCTGAGGGTGATGGCATCCACATCCCAGGGTGCAAAGGCCTGTAGATCGTGGTGAATCTGCTGGGTGGGTACGAAGCATTGGCGATCGCTCTGAAGACGTTCGATGGTGCCCAGTTGGCAGTAGACGCAGTTGTAGGAGCAAACGGAGATGGCTCCGATGGGATCAATGCCAAGCGATCGCCCAAATCGCCAGGATTGGACGGGGCCATACACCATAGATATGGGAGTATGCGGTTGCGCCATGAGTCAGACTTGCTCCGCAGAAAGAGTGGAGATCTAGAGTAGAGATCTAGACTGGTGATCTAGATCAACGATGAGCTAATGCGGCCTCTCTCTACAGGTGTATCACTCTTGAAATCATCCTTGCCCGAGAGCACGGAGAAATTTAAGGTTTGAGGGCGGTGGGGTGTCTGGGCGGCTGGGCAGATGGATGACCGACCGTTCAACGTTGGCTGCTGGTTGACTGACCCATCTTTTTGCTTAGGCTAGGTTGAGCAACGTCAAACCCAGTACCAGCCTGGATTTCGTTGGGTTACGCTGACGCTAAGCTAACCTACGTGAGCATCAAGATCGCAGGAGTTTTGTCCGTCAATCAGCGTTGGCTGATGTCATGACCTAGCCTAAAAACTGGGAGCATTGAGGGTCTGCTGTGATCCCCGATCGCTCTAGGTCGGTGTTACCGTGATCCCCATCCCCTGGCAAATGCTGAGCGGTAGCTGGAAAAACCAAAATATCTGGCAGATTCTGGGCGAATTGCATAGACTTTATGAGCCTATGTCGCCATGCTTTTATCGATCTGCATGACATCTGATCAAAGTCCGTTAGGATTGCGACAGAATAATATGACACTTACACGACCATTACATCTGACCATTCACTTGGGTCATCGGTATGAAAAACTTTTGGGCGATCGCCGTCGGCATTAATCAATATCAGCACTTTCAGCCCTTGGGCTATGCTCAGCACGATGCAAGTATGGTGCACCACTTTTTAGTAGAAGAGGTGGGTATTCCGGCCGATCACTGCATTCTGCTGACGGAGGTGTCTCCGACGATTAATCCCCATGCTGTCTATCCCAGCGGGACGACTATTCGCCAAGCGATCGCCCAGTTATGCCAACAGCGCATTCAGCCCGGTGATATTGTCTGGGTGTTTTTCAGCGGCTACGGCGTTTGTATGCAGGGGCAAGATTACTTGATGCCCATTGATGGCGATCCTAAGCAACCTGCAACCACGGCGATCGCCATTGATAGCCTAATGACGGCGTTGCGCAGCGCCCCGAGCAAAAATATTATTTTGGCGCTGGATATTAACCGCAGTCAGAGCGTGACCGAAGGGCAACGGGTGGGGGTTCAGATTGCTGACCTAGCCGAGCGCTATGGAATCAGCACCATCCTATCTTGCCAGCATGACCAGTTTTCCCATGAAACCCTAGCCCTGCGCCACGGTTTTTTTACCGCTGTCTTGCTAGAAGGACTGCGCTACGAAAAATGTGTCACCCTAGATGCGCTGATACAATACCTAGAGCAGCGCTTGCCGGAATTGGCCGAGCACCACTGGCGACCCCATCAAAAACCCCTAGCTATTCTCTCGGTCGATCAACGCTATGAGCTTATCCTACCCAAGGAGGCTGCTCTAATGGGTGTTCCAGTTCGTCCGGCTCCGTCTCTGCCGCCTTTAGGAGACGCTTACGATACCAAAAATGGTTGGAACGAGCCCTCTGCTCCTAGTTCCACCACCGCTCCTATCTTATCCTCTTCATCCTCAGCTACCGTGCCTACTCCTCCTTCTCCTTCATCCGCATCCGCATCTACGTCCAATGATTCGTTTTGGCGACAGCTCCTCGGGTGGGGTAGCTTCGTTGTGGTAGCGCTGCTGGCGGGGGTTGTGTTGGTCAACCGCGATGCCCTCGTGGGCCCAACCGATAGCTCAGGTGTTTCTGGTTCCCCATCTGAGGAGTTGGTGACCGGGTCGGGAGACGGCGCGACGGACTCAGATGCGCCGACGTTAGAGACCGTGAACCAGGCCATGCTGGATGAAGCGATCGCTTCGTTGTTGATGACGCGGGCGGCCTCACCGGTTAACCAAGCTACGGATTTTCGTCGAGCTATCAATCTCGCCCAGCGGATTCCGCCCGGTGAACCTTTCTATGATCAGGCCCAAGAGTTTACCCAGCGTTGGAGCCGGGTGATTTACGATTTTGCCTTAGCTCGGGCAGCCCAAGGCAACTATCGAGCAGCGATCGCCACCTCCCAACTGGTGCCCATTGATCAAGCCGAGATTCAAGAGATCATTGTTGGAAACCTTGCCGAGTGGCAGCAGGGGGCTGCGAATCAAGATCTCTTAGATCAAGCCAAGGCTCTAACGCGATCGCAGCAGGCTTCGTCCTACAATGAGGCGATCGGCATTGCCCGCCGCATTCCCGAAGGTCAGCCGCTCTATGGGCAGGCTCAAACCTTGATTGGGCAATGGGGGCAGGATATTTTCACCGTGTCTAGAGCGCGGGCGTCCCAAGGGAATCTGTCGGCAGCCATCGAAGCTGCTCGGCTAGTGCCATCGGGAACCCCAGCCTATGATGAGGCCCAAGCAGCGATCGCCCAGTGGCAGCAGCAACTGTAGTCCTAGCCAGCCGAACAGGTTCCCGCCTAGCTCCCATGGCTTTCCAGGCATCCACTGTCCTAGGACACCCTAGTCTTCAGACCTACCGTTGGCACTAACCCCATGGGCACGGCGAGAGCAAAGGGAGCGATCGCTTTCTAAAACATGGATGTTATGGCGCAGGTAATGACTTAGCCATTGGCAGCTTTGGTCAATCAATTCGCCACGGGGTAAGGGAGTGGTGGGCACTGCTGTCAAATCCCAAATCTTGACGATCCGATCGGCTGCACCGGAGATCAGTAAATCACCGTCAGGATGAAAGGCGATCGCGGCGACCCGTTGTTGATGTCCCTCCAAGGTTTGCAGCAACGTGCCATCGAGCGACCAAAGCTTCACCGTATTATCAAAGCTGCCAGAAGCTAAGGTCTGACCCAAGGGGTTAAAGCTCACAGAGGTGACCCCTGAACGGTGAGCCGTAAACTGTTCCAAGAGTTCGCCATTCATTGACCAGAGAATCACAGTACTATCCATACTGCCCGATGCTAGACGCTGGCCATCGGGCGAAAACGATACGCTGTAGACGCCCGCTTGATGTCCTGCAAGGGTATGGAGTAACTCGCCCTCCCTTGTCCAAAGTCGCGCCGTATTATCGCTACTTGCAGAGGCTAGGTATTGACTATCAGGAGAAAAAGTCACCATGCGGACGTCTTCTAAATGTCCTGATAACTCTTGCACCAAATCTCCCTGCCTAGTCCATATCCGAATGATGTGATCATTGCCTGCAGAGGCAATCCATTGTCCATCAGGAGAAATATGAACACTGAGGACTTCTTGACTGTAGGCATTCACGGTTCGTAGTAGTTCACCCTGGCGATTCCACAGATACAGTTGACCGTCGGAACCACCAACCACAATTAAATCACCTGTTGCATCTAAGCTTACCGAATTAGGAATGCCTTGCGGCTGCGTGATGGTTAGCTCTCGGGAGAATAAATTCTGATGATTCCGTTGCCAAAGTTGGATGGTGGTGTCGGTGCTGGTGGAGGCGATCGCTTTCCCATCCCCACTGGCAGCAACGCTGAGCACCCGACGATCATGCCCCTGAATGTCTTGGTGCAGCTCTCCGGCAATGTTCCAGACCCGCAGCGTCTTATCGTAGCTACCTGACACAACGGTATCTCGATCAAAAAATGCAGCTCCAGAGGCAATATCCACATGGCGAAAGGTGTCGATGAGCAGCCCCGTGGCGGTAGACCAGACTCGCACCGTATGATCTGCACTAGCCGAGACTAAGCGCTGTCCATCTGGGCTGAAATTAGCGCTGATCACCCCAGATGTATGACCTTCTAGAACTCTTAAGAGATTGCCCTCCATATCCCAGAGCCGTAAGGTATCATCAGCGCTGGCTGTTGCAATGTGTTGCCCATCCGGCGAAAATCGTGCGGCCCAAATCTCGCCTGTATGACCGTCAAAGGTTTGTAAGAGATCGCCCTCAAGGCTCCAAAGGCGGGCAATTTTATCGCCGCTTCCAGATATGATCTGCTGCCCATCGGGTGAAAATCGGATACTAAACACCTTGTCCTGCCCAACAGTCCATCGCCGTAGCTCCTGACCCTCCAAGTCTACTAAGCGAATGGTAGAGTCATCAGAGGCGATCGCTAAGGTATCTCCTGCCGCGTTGAAATCTACACTCCATAGGGGCGCGTCATAGGTTAGGGTATTCAGCAAGGTGCCATCAACGCTCCAGATCTTCACCGTTCCATCATCACTGGAGGATGCCAAGCGCTGTCCATCGCGGGAAAAAATTGCCGTCCAAACGGTTCCCTTATGGCCCTCAAGCGTTGCCACCAAGCTGCCATCTGGACGCCATAGCTTGATGGTATTATCTGCACTGGTTGATGACACCATTTCTCCATCGGGTCTCACATGCAGGTTGGTAATTAAGTCAATATGACCTTCCATGCGATTTCGTTCTGTTACCAACTGAAATAAATATCTCAGGTTATCTTCCGTGCTTTGATAAATAGGATTATCTGACGTGATCCATCCCAACTCAGCCAGACGGATATTGGCCTTCGTGCTAGCCAATAACCCTCGGAGTTGGTCATGGGTTGCAAAGGTTGCCCTAGCGCTTTCACTGAGTGTAGCCGTTTGAAGTTCTTCCACGGAGCGTCGCTGTCGTTCTGCAACTTGATACTGGGCAAAGGCGGTCACGGCCAAGCCACAGGCTATGACAAAGCCTACCGTTGCGCCGATAATGGTCATATTTTGATGCTGCGATCGCTTTTGGCAACTGGTGATCACATATTCAGACTGGAGCTGAGTTGGCAAGGGGCTTTTACCCTGGGAGGTCGTCAGCCACGTTTCTGCCTCCGCCAACAGTGAGCCCCGGAGCAGAAAACTAGGGTCGCGATCGCGCTTGTCCCATTCCAGCGATCGCGCTAATAGCTTGGTGTGGTATTTTACATGGTCTAGATCAGTATCCAACGCCGTGATCAGCGCTTGATAGGCTGTTTCAAAATCATCCGTATCTCGAAAGAAGATCCAGTTGAGGGCTGCCAATGCCGGGGAAACATCCTTGTATTGCACATCTTGACAAACGATGGGCAGCAATCGCTTATTTAGAGCAATGGCCTTGTCTAACTCCACATTGCATTCATAGGATGCTAACCATTCTGGGCTTAATGCAAAAATGACCGTATGGGTTTTCTGGATGCCTTCCTCAATTTCTAGCCGCCAGTCGGCATTGGGTGGGATGTCGTTCCAGTCTACCCACACAGTTTTACCCGACTGAATAAGATAATGGTGCAGCTTAATGGCAAACTCTTTGTTGCGACGACAGTAGGAGAGAAAGACGTCTGTCATGGTTGATTACCCCGATTTCAGTGGCGATTTAGGTTATACAGGTCAATGATTCTGATCATCATTGATCAGTGTTTATACGCTATCCATAGGCTAGAACTATGCTCATAAAACTAGGCTAACAGGGACGGATCAGCCCTCCCAGACTACAACACTACACTGTTATCATTCTCGCAACTTTCTACGTAATAACCACTATAAAAGCTATAAATCCATGACAGCAGAATACCTACCCCATCCAAGCGATCGCCCCCGATTAACCCGTTCTATCCCTGGCATCAAGAACTGTCGTTCATCAAAAAGTGTTGCGATCGCCATCGTTTTGTAACGACCTTGTTGACCCAGGGCACGGCATGGTAGATTGAACCCACAACCGCTAGGGGTGTCTGGGAAACCGGGCTGAGAATATACCCTGAGAACCTGAGTCCGGCTCATACCGGCGGAGGGAAGCGACTATCTGAGGAATTAAATATGCGTGAATCGTGGGTTAGCCCTCGTCGCGGTCAGCCGATCGTGACGCAGATGCACTATGCTCGGCAAGGCATTTTGACCGAAGAAATGCGCTATGTGGCGCAACGGGAGAACCTATCCCCGGAACTGATTCAAGCCGAAGTGGCGCGGGGACGGATGATTATTCCTGCCAACATCAACCATCCCAATCTGGAACCCATGGGCATCGGCATCGCTGCCACTTGTAAAGTCAACGCCAACATCGGCGCGTCGCCTAACTCATCCAACTTGGATGAAGAAGTCGCCAAGCTACAGTTAGCGGTCAAATACGGTGCAGATACGTTGATGGATCTATCCACCGGCGGCGGCGACCTAGATGCCATTCGCACCGCCATCATCCAAGCCTCTCCCATTCCCATTGGTACAGTGCCCATTTACCAGGCGCTAGAGTCGGTGCATGGCGCGATCGAACAGCTTACCCCCGATGATTTTCTGCATATCATCGAAAAACATGCCCAGCAAGGCGTGGACTACATGACCATCCATGCCGGCATTTTGATCGAGCATTTGCCCTTGGTGAAAAACCGGATTACCGGCATCGTGTCGCGGGGGGGCGGCATTATCGCTCGCTGGATGCTGCACCACCATCGGCAAAATCCTCTCTATAGCCACTTTGATGACATCATCGAGATTTTCAAGCGCTACGATGTGTCCTTCAGTTTGGGCGATTCCCTGCGGCCAGGCTGCCTGCACGATGCTTCCGATGCTGCCCAGCTAGCCGAATTGAAGACCCTGGGCGACCTCACCCGCCGCGCTTGGGCTCATGATGTGCAAGTGATGGTGGAGGGGCCGGGGCATGTGCCCATGGATCAAATTGAGTTTAATGTGCGCAAACAAATGGAGGAATGCTCCGAAGCGCCGTTTTACGTCTTGGGCCCGCTGGTGACCGACATCGCGCCGGGCTATGACCATATCACCTCAGCGATTGGAGCCGCCATGGCCGGTTGGTATGGCACCGCCATGCTCTGCTACGTGACGCCTAAGGAGCATCTGGGCTTGCCCAATGCGGAGGATGTGCGCAATGGCCTGATTGCCTACAAAATTGCTGCCCATGCCGCCGACGTTGCTCGCCATCGGCCGGGGGCCCGCGATCGCGATGATGCCCTCTCCCATGCGCGCTATAACTTTGACTGGAACCGTCAGTTTGACCTCTCCCTCGACCCCGATCGCGCTCGGGAGTATCACGACGAAACCCTGCCCGCCGATATCTATAAGACAGCAGAATTTTGCTCCATGTGTGGCCCCAAATTCTGCCCCATGCAAACGAAGGTCGATGCTGAAGCCCTCGACCAGCTAGAGCAGTTTCTATCTCAGGAGAAGGTTGCTGTTTCCTAGGTGGGACGCATTTTGCCCCCCATCCCCTGCTCCCATAAGGGGAACAGGGGGCAAGCAAGGTGCAGGTGTTTTCAAAGCCCCTCTACCGCCCTGGGCAAGAGGTTTGGGATGAGGGTCTTCAAGCTGTGTCCGTCAACCAGGGTTAACCAGCACGGCAAAGGTTAATAGAAGCTTGCGGATGGGCGATCGCTGCCGATTGTCCCTGACAATAAAAGCAGTCGTCCATTCCAGGCAAGCCTATGGCTTACGCAACTGAACTTCATCCGGGGCAATCGTGCTATGTCCATAATGCTGGCGATCAAACGATCGTTACCCTAGCCTCGGCGGCCTCTGGACAGCAGCAACAGGCTAGCACCAGCCTCGCAACCGGCCCATGGACTGCGCCGCCCAGCTTCTATCGCACCCACCAAGGCGGCATCATCCAACTGGCAACCGCCCAAGGCGATCGCTACATATATATCCAAGGCACCAGCCTACAACTGCTTGCCGCTCCTCCAGCGATCGCCGATGCCCAAGCTGTACCGTTCCAGTGGGTGGATGATCCGGTGGCAACGCCCATGAAGCCCATGTCTTCCATGCCACCCATGACGCCGATGCAGCCCATGAAGCCCTTGTCGATGCAAATGGGCACGATGCAAATGTCGATGCAGCCGATGGAAATGCGGATGGGCGACATGACCCTACGGGCGGAAAGCAGCAGTCATGCCGCCGCTTCTCCACCCTCATCTGCCCGGCGGTTTTGCAGTCAATGTGGTGCGCCAGTGCAGCCTAGCGATCGCTTTTGTGCTGCCTGTGGCCACGCCCTCGGCGGATAATGGCAATCGGAATACTCTAGAGCTGTGGTGGCGATCGCGCTTCGTCGTGCAGAATGGTGTATCACGGCACAACCGCAGTCGTGTGCCCTGCGCTATCCTAGAGAGACTTAAGTTTTATTGAGCAACTGCACCCACTCCTAAATGTCTATGCCCAGCACCTCACGATAGTTGAGGGAACCAGGCTGGGCGGGCCCTAGAATGTTCTGACCTTTGATGAACATTGCTCATGGCGAACCGGGACAGTTGCTCGTGGCGATTACGCTTGTAGATTCAAGGTGACACGTTCTATGACAACACTGTCAAACAGTCCAGCCGGTTTATCGGATGATGCAATTTGGAGCAACCTGAAGCGGGCGATCGCCAGCAGTTCTGGCTTTAAACGCTGGCAGCAGGAAAAGGGCGGGATCTGCGATCGTCAAGATTGGACGCTCGATCAGCTTGTCTCTAGCTACTTGCGGGAAACATTGGAAACCCTCGCCTACTAAACTAGGCTGCCCTCTAGCATTATGGCTGATGGGTTCTACGCTTTAAAGTTTCATAACCCTTCTCTGCCCCGAGCTGTTCTAGCTCGGGGTTTAGTCTGTGGTGGCTGCCGC
>RECH01000309.1 GCA_007694125.1 Leptolyngbya sp. DLM2.Bin15 | reverse complement strand
TCACCCTAAATCCCTCTCCCAAGTCGGGCGAGGGACGTTGAATCCAGCTCCCCTTCCCGTTTTTGGGAGAAGGGGTTGGGGGATGAGGGTCAACTTGCGAAACTGGGATGCTCCCGAGGATGTGCTCTGGCCAGCGGCACAAATCCAGCGCCTTTTCGTCTAGCTATTTAGGTTTTAAGTCGCTTCATTCATTTAGGACATACGTTATGAAAAGATACTTGCCCGTCATCGTGATTGCTGCTGCTCTTCTAGGTGGCATCGCTCCAGCTCAGGCTCAAACCGCTCCTGCTGGAGACGCTGCGGCGGTTGATGTTTTGGCTCAAGGTACTGATGTTACAGCGATCGCTGAAACCTTTATTGATTCTTTGGCGAGTGGTGACTACGCGACTGCCCTACAAAGCTACGATCCGGCGATTCGCACCACCCTCACCGCTGAAAGCCTTGCCCAGCAATGGGACGATCTCATTGCTAGTACCGGTGCCTATGAAGGCCCAGTTAGCATAACGGTAGATGACTCCGGCGATGCACCGGTGGTGATTATGACCGGTCAGTTTGAAAATGGCCCTCGCGACCTGTTTATCTTGTTTAACAGCAGCAACCAGGTCATCAGCATGGATGCTATGGAATTCTAGGTGGAATTCTAGGTAGAGATAGGGGCGATCGCTCCCCCATCTATCGTCGAATCACGGTCATTCCCTTGGACTAACCCAGGGGAATTTTCGCAGGCCGGCCCATCCCGACTCTGATTGCAGGAGATTGCGGGAGATTACAGATAATTGAGAATAGTGAGATGATAAATCTATGCTGTTTGTGATGGTTAAGGGTGATTTCCAACACCTATGATTGATTCTATCTGCTAGATCTCCCGCTACCATCATGCTTGGCTATGCTCGGCGGAGAGAACTGTTCACCTTATGGTCGTCAGCATCGCAGGAGCCCATGCAATCATCATCAAGCTGTTCTCACTAACGATAGAAGAGGCAAATAGGCGTCAGGGTAAGCAAGTATCTCTCGACGCGTCTAAGTCAGGTCGCCTAAGTCAGATCGCCTAGTTCAGACGAGCATCACTTCTATTCATCCGCTAATTTGTAATGGTTTAGTTATGGCTATAAAATCCCTTCTTCATCGCATCTCCACGGTTACAGCCATTGCCGGCACCATGGCAGGCACGCTGCTGATGTCTGCGCCTGCCTTAGCGTCTATTTTTGGACAGCAAGAGGTTGATCAAAGCCGCTTTGTGGCGATCGCTTCTCCCATTGGCGGCGGCAGTTCTCACCAGTTGCTGATTGTTGAACAAGTGTCCACAACGCGACGATGTTGGAACGAGCAGGGCAGTAATCCTACGATTATCGATCCTCTCCTGCTGACGTTTGACTTTACGGGCATTTGTGGTCGTAGCACCGACAGTAACGGTTACTCGATTCGTATTGCAGGGGAAGACTTGGGCGTTCAATACAGCCTGCGGGTAGTGCGTCGGGGTGGAGATATGGTGTTGGTGGGTGTGCCCTTCAGCCGTACGGCGGGCCCTGAGTATGAAATTGGCCGCGCCAACGGCGTCACCACCAACTTTGCCAAACTTACCCTCGATCCTGGCTGGCGGTTTGCTAAGCGCACCTATGAAGGCCGCACCTTGGGGCACGTCTATATCACTCGGGACACCGCACCGCCCACCACACCTACCACACCACCCGTGGTAACACCGCCGACTACTCCGCCGACTACTCCCCCCACGACACCGCCTACCACGCCGCCCACGACACCGCCCACCACCCCTGCCTTCCGCGATATTGCTGGAGATATTTATGCAGCGGATATTCAGCTTGCGGTTGAGCGCGGGTTTATTTCAGGATTTTTGGAAGATAACACCTTCCGTCCTCGCAACACCTTGACCCGCGAACAGTTGGTCTCCATTGTGGTTGAGGCGCTAGATACGTTGCCCGATGTGAATCTAGCACTGCCGACTCAGGTCGGTAGCAACCCCTATCGGGACGTGGGAGCCTCTCGCTGGAGTGCGCCCAAGATTCAATTTGCCCGCGATAACAATATTATCAGTGGCTATCAAGATGGCAGTTTCCGCCCTGGGCAACCGGTGACGCGGGCTGAGCTGATGGCGGTGTTGCGCCGTGCGGCTGAATATGGGCGATCGCTCCAAGGTGAAACGCCTACGCTAGTCGGCAATACGGCGGCGGCGAACTTTACCGATATCTCCGGGCATTGGGGCGCAAGCTTGATTACCCAGATGTCTACCTACTGCGGTGTTGCTTCACCGCTCAACGAAACTGGGCAGCGGTTCAGCCCTGACCAAGCGGCGTTACGTAACTACGCGACGGCGGCGACGGTGCGGATGCTGCGCTGTTTAGAAGACTAACGGGCACTTAACGGTCAGGAGCGGATGCGCCCTGACCGTTAAGGTTGGGCTATGACACAGGTTTTGTAAGGCTTTGACGGGTTACGCTGTCGCTAACCCGTCCTACGGCAAGGGATTTTTGCTCAGGCGTAGACTTTTTGGTAGTAGGCTTGGTAGTCCTCGGATAGCAAGGGCTGCCACCATTCTTCATGGCTGAGAAACCATTCAATGGTCTGGCGCAGGCCTTCATCGACGGTGACGGAGGGCGTCCAGCCGAGTTGGGTTTTGATTTTGTTGGCATCGATGGCATAGCGGCGATCGTGGCCAGCTCGGTCTTTTACGAAGGTGATCAGTTGTCGGGAGGGGCGCACGGGTAGATTCGGTGCGAGGTCGTCCATCACGTCGCAGAGCATATGCACCAGGTCGAGATTTTTAACCTCGTTGTTGCCGCCAACGTTATAGGTTTCGCCGGGCAGACCTTTGTGGATGACCACATCTAGGGCGGTGCAGTGATCTTTCACATAGAGCCAGTCGCGAATATTTTGCCCATCACCATAGACCGGCAGCGGCTTACCCAGCAAGATGTTGATACACATCAGGGGAATGAGCTTTTCGGGGAAGTGGTAGGGGCCGTAGTTATTGGAACAGTTGGTGATCAGCGTGGGCATACCATAGGTGTGGAAGTAGGCCCGGGCTAGGTGATCGCTGCCAGCTTTGGAGGCAGAGTAGGGACTGTTGGGTGCGTAGGGGGTGGTTTCGCTAAAGGCGGGATCGTCTGCTTCTAAGCTGCCATAGACTTCATCGGTGGAAACATGCAGGAAGCGATCGCTCTCTAGCTGGCCGCGGCCTGTCCAATGATGGCGGAAGGCTTCCAGCAGCGTGAAAGTGCCGACGACATTGGTGCGAATGAAGGCATCGGGGCCCAAAATCGATCGATCCACATGGGATTCAGCGGCAAAGTGGGCAACGGTGTTGATCTGCTCTTCCGCCAACAGTTGATCTACCAGGGGGCGATCGCAAATATCCCCCTGCACAAACCGAAACTGGTCATGGCTATCAAGGTCATTCAGCGTAGCGCGATTGCCGGCATAGGTGAGCGCATCCAGCACTACCACGCGATCGCTGGGATAGGTTTCACACCAATGATGGACAAAATTCGATCCGATGAAACCAGCCCCACCCGTGATCAAAAGTCGTCGCTGCATGTTTTCCATATAATCCTGGCTGAGTCCTACAGGGTACGTTACAAAAAGGAGCGGTCTATAAAACGAGATGCAACCTAATGGTTAGAGTACTTGCCTAACAGCTTGTTCCATGAAGCGACCTGCCTACAATATATCTAGGCTTGGGTGAGAGATTTTTGAAACTGTGGATACCAGTCTTCTAAATCATGAACGGACATGGAAAATACTTTGAACGAGTAGGCTAAGCCAACTAATAATCCCCGAACCTGCGGCAGTGAAAAGCGTTGACTGAGAATATCCTTGCAGAATTCTGCCAAGATTCGTCTAACCATTAAAACATAGAACTTTGAGTGAACCTTGGGTGTATTTGACGCATTTTTCTTAATGCAGATAGCTTGGTTGAGAACCGATAGAATGGTCACCTGAAATCGTCGGAGACGACCTGATTTGCTTTCGAAATGGTGGATAGCTGCCCGAGGCGCTTCCACCAAAGCTCCATGGAGTGAAACTCGATAGCTAGCATCTAGATC
>RECH01000045.1 GCA_007694125.1 Leptolyngbya sp. DLM2.Bin15 | reverse complement strand
TTCTCCTCACCCTCTGGTTCTGAGTCATCCTGTGGTTCATCTTGTTGGGGAAAGAGTCGGGAGCGTTCTTGGAAACTATCGATCACTGTTTGAAGCTGTTCTCGATGGCTGTCAAACTGCTCCGGTGCCGTCCAAGCCAGGATCTGATAGAAGGCATGGCGAGTTTCAATCGTGGTGTGGAGGTAGGTGATGGCTACGCTGTCTAGATGACCTTGTACCTTCACTTGGCGGGCTCGGTAGGATCCAATGCGTTGCACATCCGTGGGTGGACTGATGCTTGGTTCCGCTAGACGACTGCTCAGGGCATTGAGAGTGAAGCTGGCATGATCGTCAATGGACAGATCGGATCGCTCCGTGCGAGATGCTTTCAAGTCTGTCAACACAATGATGTAAAGCTGCTCAGCTTCGTTAGCAATCTGCAACTCAGCCTGATCATGGAGATCTTGAGCACGCTGCCATCCTTTCGGCAGCCTGAGCGCAATGGTGCCATCCAAACTGGTCACCGTTTCTCCCTGGGCAAGATTTTCCGACGATGCTGGGGCAGGACTCCGATCCCTAGACGTGGCTATTCCACAGCCATGCAGCCCTCCTAAACTGAGCAGGACTGCGCCGCCAGCGGAGGCTACTTTCATCCAACAACCCATAGTGCCCAACCTACTCTGCGATCGCTCTGCGGGTATGATGATACGTTACCCAGGGCGATCGCACATCTGGCGAAGGAGCGTAATATTTTGCAATAGTTTTCTTCTGGCTCAGATGTCCTGAGACCCTCGCTCCAGCCTTACAATGAAAAACTGTCGTCTATTGTCCAGTCACGAGACAAGGGCCGCTGTGCTGCATCTGACCTCTGATCATGCTGCTGTGATACTCGACCATGCCCAGCAGGCTTACCCAGACGAATGCTGTGGACTGTTGATAGGCATCACGACTCCAGATGGCCAGCGATCGCTTTTGGAGGTGATCCCCACCCGCAATGCTTGGGATTGGGAGGCCGCTGAACAGATGGCCAATGCTCAGCCATCCCTAGGTATTGATCGTCAGCAAGACAAGCGATCGCGCCGATATTGGATTGATCCCCAAGATTTACTGCAGGCCCAGCGCTATGCTCGAACCCTGACCCATCGGGACGGAACCCCCAATTTAATTGGGATTTACCATTCCCACCCCGACCATCCCGCTCGTCCGTCAGAATGCGATCGCCTCTGTGCTTGGCCAGACTATTCTTACATCATCGTTTCAGTTCACCACGGCGTCCCCCAAGACCTTTTATGCTGGAAGCTAGACCCACACCATCAGTTTCTGTCTGAACCGATCGTCATTCAGCCCACAGGGGGCGATCGCTCCTAACGCTTGAACCTGGGTTGCCCAACCTATACGGTTTTGTCCGCTTGTCGTTTCCCCATACCCACCACTCACTACCGTTAGACTTGCTATGTTGAACCCGAATCTGGACGACATCCAGCTTAGCCGCGATGAATATGATCGCTACTCTCGCCACCTCATCTTGCCGGAGGTGGGGCTAGAGGGGCAAAAACGGCTCAAGGCTGCCAGCGTGCTCTGTATTGGCACCGGTGGGCTTGGCTCTCCCCTTTTGCTGTATTTGGCTGCTGCGGGAATTGGCCGCATCGGCATTGTTGATTTTGATATTGTCGATCGCTCTAACCTTCAGCGTCAGGTGATCCACGGTACGTCCTGGGTGGGCAAGCCCAAGATTGCTTCCGCCAAGGATCGAATTTTGGAGATCAACCCTAATTGCCAGGTGGATCTGTTCGAGACGCGTCTGAGTGCTGACAATGCCCTGGATATTATGCGTCCCTACGACATTGTGGTCGATGGCACCGACAACTTCCCCACCCGCTACCTGGTGAATGATGCCTGTGTGCTGCTCGACAAGCCCAATGTCTATGGCTCCATCTTCCGTTTTGAGGGTCAGGCTACGGTCTTTAACTACGAAGGCGGGCCCAACTACCGTGACTTGTATCCCGAGCCGCCGCCGCCGGGCCTAGTGCCCTCCTGCGCTGAAGGGGGCGTGCTGGGGATTCTGCCGGGGATCATTGGCGTAATTCAGGCAACAGAAACTATCAAGATTATTTTGGGCAAAGGCACGACCCTGAGCGGTCGCCTGTTGCTGTACAACTCCTTGGATATGACCTTCCGGGAGCTGAAGCTGCGTCCCAACCCGGTGCGTCCGGTGATCGACGGTTTGATCGACTACGAAATGTTCTGTGGTATTCCCCAGGCTAAGGAAGAGGAGGCTAAGCAGCAAATGGCAATTCCTGAAATGACCGTGCAGGAGCTGAAGGCGCTGTTGGATAGCGGTGCGGATGACTTCGTGCTGCTGGATGTGCGCAATCCCAATGAGTATGACATTGCCCAAATTCCTGGATCGGTGCTGGTGCCGCTACCGGATATCGAAAATGGTGATGGCATCACGAAGGTGAAAGAGGTGCTCAACGGGCATCGCCTGATTGCTCACTGCAAGATGGGCGGGCGATCGGCTAAGGCGTTGGCTATCCTCAAGGAATCTGGCATTGAGGGCACGAACGTCAAGGGCGGTATTCAGGCCTGGAGCCGAGAAGTGGATGCATCCGTGCCGGAATATTAAGCACGTCTCCGGCAGATCCCTGCGATGGGTGCGGTGGGACTTGTTCTCCATCCCTGCTTCTAAATCTGGCGCGAGGGTATAAATCCTGTTCAACGCTCTATGCTCAAAGGGGAGGCGGGTTATCTGCCTTCCCTTTGTTGTTGGGTTGAATAGTTGTTGGGTTGAACAGTTGCTGGTTGGACTCTCCCCAGCTTGCGGTTAGATTAGGGAAACACTTCCCTTCGTTCCAGGTTCAAGCACCTTCCAAGCACCTTCCAAGCACTGTCCAAGCATTTCTGAGAAAGCCATGACTGCTGCCCCCGCCTCCAAAATTCTCTGGCAACAAGTGATTACCCTGGCGACGGTTCAGGCGATCATTTCCTTGATGTGGGTGATCTATGGAGCCTACATGCCCGATTTGTTTGGCCAAATGGGGTTGCCGGGGGAGGCGATCGCGCTTTTGTTCATGGTGGAAAGTGGGATTGCCATCGTTGTCCATCCCATCGCCGGCAGCTTGTCCGATCGCAGTTTGCATTGGCTCGGTACGCGCTTCCCGATTATTGCCAGCGGCGTGGTGGCAGCGGCGACGCTGTTTGTTTTGATCCCGGCCCTAGCGATCGCTGGTGGGGCGGCCTTTCGCTGGAGCATCATTTTTCTCTTGGTGGCCTGGTCGATCGCCATGACCTTGTTCCACAGCCCGATTGTTTCGCTGCTGTTCATCTATTCCAGCGTGCCCCAGTTACCCTTGGTAGCCAGTTGCCTCATTTTTGCCCAGCAGCTCGTGGGTTTGGCTAAACCCTGGGTAGAACAGGGGCTGCTGACCCTGGGGCCCTTGGTGACCTTTTGGGTGGCATCCATGGTGCTCTTGGGAGCTGCCTTTGTGTTGCGACGAATTACGCCACCGGCCGCGCCAGTGGTGCAGATGCGATCGCCGGGGTGGCGGCCGCTGACGTTCATTGGCCTGGCCGGGCTGACCATTGGCTGGGGCACGCGATTGGTGATGGGGAATATTCCCAGATTTTTGCTCAGTCTGCAGTCAGATTTCAATGGCGATCGCTTGATGTTCTTCTTCGCTTTAGGTCTGGCAGCCGCGACCCTGCCTGCGGGCTGGTTGGCCCGAACGATTGGCAATCGCCCAATCCTCATTCTGGGCTTAGCCACCACGATCATCCTCTCCCTGCTGCTTATGGTGCCGAGTGCAGGGCTACGGATGATTTGCGCAGGATTGCTGACCCTCAGCCTCAGCAGCATTTTCAATGGAGCCTTTCCCTTTGCCCTCACCCATGTTCCTGGGGAGCGCGCGGGGCTCGGCATCGGCATGTATTTGGCTGGAATATCGGCCGCCGCTGTGTCCTTTGGCTGGATCATTCCCGCTCCGGAGGCCCTGGCCCCGGAGTTCTTGGCGATTGTGGGGGCGATCGCCCTGGGGCTTTGTATCGGCTGTGTGGTGCTCACCCCCGACCCTCCAGGGCCGCTTGAGTCCTAGCAACCTCCGGGGGGGGGGGGGGGGGGGGGGGGGGGGGGGGGGGGGGGGGGGGGGGG
>RECH01000236.1 GCA_007694125.1 Leptolyngbya sp. DLM2.Bin15 | reverse complement strand
TCCGCCAGCCAGGCCACCGCCACCGCCATCAGCAAATTCTGCAGATTATGGGATCCCACCATGCGCAGATCGCTAGCCTGAACCATGGGCTGCCCCCCAGCCATCACCCAACCGTCGTCTAGATATACCCCCCGCTCGGGATGGGCCACTAAGTGCGCCTTGCCCTGCACACTCGTCCAACAAGCCGACGGAAAGCGATCGCCGCCGTTGCGCCGCAGGTAAGGATCATCGCCGTTGAGTACCTGGTGATGGGATTGGTGCAGCAGCTTGGCTTTAATGGCGTCGTAGTTATCCAGCGTATAGTGGCGGCTGAGGTGATCGGGGGTGAAGGTTGTCCATACGCCGATGCGGGGGGCGAGGGTTTGGGACGATTCGATCTGATAGCTGCTGACCTCAGCAATCACCCAGTCTGGCGGTTTCTCCGCTAGCGCCAGCTCACAGGCCGCATAGCCAATGTTGCCGCAGGCCGGAGCATGGAACCCCGCCGCTTGAAAAATCGCCGCCACCAGCGCCGTGGTGGTGGTTTTACCATTGGTGCCGGTGATGCCTACCCAAGGACGGTCGGAGAGCGATCGCCAAGCTAGCTCCATCTCCCCCATGGTTTCCATCCCCATGGCCCTGGCCTGCTGGAGCACCGGCAGATCCCAGGGCACGCCGGGACTCACCACAATGCGATCGCTCTGGGATTGACTGGGATCAAACCGATGGTTGAGGCGCACCGTGATCCCCTCCGCCGCGAGGAGCGATCGCGTCTGTTCCAGCGCATCGGAGGTTTTAGCATCGCTGAGCGTCACCGTCCAGCCTTGGCGAGCCAGCAAGCGCGCCGCCGCCACTCCCGATTTTCCTAGCCCAATCACATCTGCATTCGGCATAGACCCTTTCCTTGGGGCAGTTCACCGCATGGCGGCAAAATTTTCAATCTCAGCATTGTACCGAGATTTTGTGCCCGACGGGTAGGATGGTGCTGATTAGTCCCAAGCTCCAGCATTGCGAATGCCATAGTCCTGCCGTAGGGATGTCAGACTGCGATCCATCATCAGCTCCGGATCGAGGTAAGCATCAATCTTTTTGCGTACCCTCAACCCCTGCTGAATGCCCAGCCTGTAGTAGCGACAGACGTGCCAGGGCCAGTAGTAATCTGCCCCATAGCGCCGCCCCAAGAGCGATCGCCCCAGCAGTTCGGCAAATACCCCTAGGCTTTGCAGGTAGAAATACCAGGGCCGTTTCCAGGTCAGCGCCGTGAGCAAGAAGCCAATCAACTGCAGTTCATCCTTGAGCGCCGTACTGTAGCCGGTGACCACATGCATGATGTCGTGCTTTTGCAGGTCTTGCCAGGGAATATGCAGCCAGCCCACTTGAATATCTTGCCCTCGGGGCACATCCGGATTGGCGAGGTAGTAGCGTTCCAAGCCATCACGCAGCGTTAAAGAGGATTCGAGGGAGGAAGCCATAGGGTTCAACCGCCGTGGGGCATGTGAAGAACATGTGAGATCCGGCATGAGATCTGGCATGAGATTCGGCATCGCCACCGATCTAAACCGATCTAACCAGGTTTCCCCATGATGGGCGATCCCAGGCGATCGCCCCGGTCTGGTCGGACAACTTTTTGGAATGGCACAAAGGAATTCTATCCCAGACCATGCTAGACGCGATCTCCTTGATAAGATACTGAGTACCGCAAGTCTTGCCAGTCAACCATTCAGGATAGGATTAGTTAGAGAATTGCATCATTGGTCGCTCCGGAGACCGTCTCCATGCTGCACGGCCCAGGGTGTCTAGCCAAGGAGTTTAGAGCGATCGCTCCTAGAATGATCGGCGCTTCGGCTGACCGATGCCCCTGGTTGAATGACAACACTCACAGCCCCTCACCCCAAACCCCTGTCCCAGAGCGGGAGAAGGGCTTTGAAAGCATCTGAAACCGTCTTGCTCCACCCTTGTGGGAGAAGGGGCGGGGGGATGAGGGAAAGAGTTGTCAGCCAATCAGCCGATGCCCATTGATCATTCGCCCATCGTTTAGAGGATAGTCGTTGCTATGCATACCTTTCTGCCCGTTGCCTACTTTAAGAATGAGTTTGTTCCCTTTGCGGACGCCAACCTATCGATCGCCACCCATGCGCTGCACTACGGAACTGGGGCATTTGGCGGACTGCGGGGTATCCCCGATCCTCAAAATCCTGGTCATGCCCTACTATTCCGGCTCGATCGCCATGCCCAGCGCCTCAGCGACAGCGCTCGTTTCCTGCAATACGACCTGCCCGCCAGCAAAATTGCCGCCACCATCGTGGAGTTTGTGCAAAAAAATCAGCCCAGCACCTCCTTCTACATTCGCCCCTTTGTCTACACTTCGGATTTGGGCATTGCGCCTCGGCTGCATAACGTCGAAAAAGACTTCTTTATCTATGGGCTAGAGCTGGGGGATTATCTCTCACCGGAGGGGGTCGCTTGCCGGATTAGCTCCTGGTATCGCCAGGAAGATCGCAGCCTGCCGCTGCGGGGCAAAATTAGTGGCGCATACATCACCTCCTCTATGGCCAAAACGGAAGCGGTGTCGGCAGGGTTTGACGAAGCTATTTTGATGAACACCCAGGGGAAGGTCTGTGAAGCCTCGGGCATGAATATTTTCATGGTGCGTCAGGGCCAGCTGGTTACCCCTGGCTTTGAGCAAGACATTTTGGAAGGCATCACCCGCGATAGCGTGCTCACGGTGGCGCGGGATCTGGGCATTCCGGTGATTGAACGGGCGATCGATAAAACCGAGTTGCTGATTGCCGATGAAGTCTTCCTCAGCGGTACGGCGGCTAAGGTCACGCCGGTGCGCCGGGTCGAAAACTATGAGCTGTCGAACGATCGCCCCATCACCACCCTCCTGCGCGATAAGCTCACCGCCATCACCGAAGGACGGGAGCCCCAGTATGAGTCTTGGATTACCCGAGTAGCGATCGCTTAGCGGATTCGCAGAGCACCATGAACCTGGTACCATACCGATTTGTGGGATCGGAGGTTCAAGATGGGGTCATCTCTAGCAGGACAAGTGGCGTTGGTCACCGGGGCATCCAGCGGCATCGGCGCAGCGTTGGCACGGCGGTTGGCTGCATCCGGCTGTCGGGTGGCGATCTGTGCTCGGCGCAGCGATCGCTTGGAGGCGTTAGCAACCGACCTACGGCAGAGTGGAGCGGAGGTGCTGGCCCAGACCGTTGACCTGCGCCAAGAGGCGGACATTCTTCAGATGTTTGCCAGTCTGCGCCGCCAGTGGGGCGGTGTCGATATTTTGGTGAACAATGCTGGTCTAGGGCACAACGCACCCTTGATGACCGGCGACACCGAGGCCTGGCGGGAGATGCTGGAGGTGAATGTGCTGGCCCTTTGCATCTGCACGCGGGAAGCCCTTCAGGATATGCAGGCCGGCGATCGCGGCCATATTGTCCACATTAGCTCCATGTCTGGCTATCGCGTGCCCAGCATCAGCGGGCTCTATTCTGGCACCAAGTTTGCGGTGCGATCGCTCACCGAGGGTCTGCGGCAGGAGCTGCGGGCTGCCGGATCAGCCATCCGCATTTCCTCCATTAGCCCCGGCTATGTGGAAACAGAGTTTGCGGCCAAGTATCACCAAGATGCCCAGAAAGCCCAAACCACCTACGACCAGTTTCCGGTGCTCACCCCCGACGACATCGCCAATGCCCTAGAGTATCTGCTCACCCAGCCGCCCCATGTGCAGGTGCACGATATTCTGCTGCGCCCTACCCAGCAGGGCAATTAGTTACCCCGAGAGCGATCGCCCCGTCCCCCGAATTTTCGTAACCCTGATAGGATCAAAGCAGGTACCCTAGCACCCCCTACGCAGCCATGGCATTGAATGATCTCCGCGATCTATACCAAACCGTGATTTTGGAACGGTATAAGAAACCCCGCAATCGCGGCACCACCAGCCCCGTCGATCGCCACCAGCGTGGACACAATCCTTCCTGTGGCGACACCATCGAACTTAGCCTCAAACTCAACGGGGCCGATGGATCCATCGACGATGTGAAATTTGAGGGTGAAGGCTGCGCCATTTCCATGGCCTCAGTGGATCTGATGGCCGAGGCCCTGCGGGGCAAAAGCTGTGAGGAGGCGCTGGAGATGGTGCAAACCTTTCAGGCGATGATGAAAGGCGATGCGGAGTTTCCCAAGGAGCTGCGCAAGCTGAATGTCATGCAGGGGGTGGCGCAGTTTCCGGTGCGGATCAAATGCGCCAACTTGGGTTGGCATACCCTAAAAGCCGCCCTCGAACAGGTCGGTCAGGCCGAGGCGGTTGAGTTTGTCAGCAACGAAAATTTATAGACAGATCTATGAAGGATCTAGGCCGTGTTGATCTGTACATGACCCTTCATGGGCGATCGCGCCATCAGCAACTCCGCCATCAACAATTAGTTTTAGTGGGATAGGGTGAGGATTTATGTTAAGTACGGCTGATTTTTTGGTGATTGCGAAATGGTTTGGCATCACGACCCTGGCCTTTGGGGCCTTGATGCTTTTGAGCTTTGCCTTCAAGTGGGGATTTCGCTTTCGCCTGGTGGGGGTGACGGGTTTCATGGGCGTTTTGACGGGGGGGCTATTTGCCCTCAGTTTGGGGCCGATTGTGCCGACTAGCGTGCCCGGTGCGGTGCGCTACGTCACCGTGTTTGATTCCGGTGCAACCCAAGCAGTGATTGTCGTTCCCGCCACCATCACAGAGACAGAACTGGATGCCACCCTCAAACAGGCAGCCAGCAACCTCTTTTCTCCCGGCCGCCTTGGTCGCGGTGGCGATCGCCAGCTCACCATCCTAGCCCGCACGGTGCTCCATCCTGAGGAGGGCGTCTCCCAGCCGTTGGTGTTGGGGCAAATCAAGCGATCGCTGCGAGATCGTACCGATGAGAACCTAGACGTCACCATCTACAGCGATCGCCTCGCCGCCATCCCCCCCGCACCCAGTACCGGTTCCTAAGCGATTCCGCTGAACCTTGCTGCCAATCCAAGAAAGTCTCCGCAAGTAACCATTGAGTATAGTAAATTGGTCTTTACTTGAGACTGATGTCATCCAGTACACAAACCTGCACTGGATCCATCGCCCCACGGATAGTCTTGCTTCCATGACTTGCGATCGCCCTTGCCTTGAGGGAGAAGTTGCTCTCCCTTGACCTCAGGGCATCTTAGCCGTCTCCTACGACCCCATCCCGTCTATGACTCGTCTATCGCCTCAATCTGCTTCTTCTCCGGCAATGTTTCCCAGCCTGATGGTGGCTCCAGCGCGTATTGTGCGCGGGGCAGGTCTTTTGGCTGAAGCAGGCTCCATCCTGGCCCAGATCGGTCAACGGCCGCTGATCATCGGCGGCGATCGCACCCTAGCCCTAGTCGCGCCAGATCTACACCCCAGCCTCCTCCAACAGGGGTTGGCGATCGCCGAGGCGGCCTATGGCGACGACTGTAGCGAAGCTGCCCTAGCCCATCTACACCAGGCCCGTGAGCAGCACCAAGCCGATGTGATTCTGGGCGTGGGCGGCGGCAAAGCCCTGGATGCCGCCAAACTCGTTGCCCATCAGGCCCGCTTACCCGTGGTCACGATTCCCACCTCAGCCGCCACCTGTGCCGCTTGGACGGCGCTGTCCAACGTCTATTCTGACCAAGGCGCATTTCTCTACGACGTCAGCCTCGATCGCTGCCCCGACCTGCTGCTGCTGGACTACGACTTGGTGCAAACTGCGCCGCGCCGTACCCTGGTTGCCGGTATTGGGGATGCGATCGCCAAATGGTATGAAGCCTCGGTGAGCAGCGGTCATTCAGACCATACTTTGATTGTGGCAGCGGTGCAGCAAGCTCGGGTCTTGCGCGACCTGCTGTTCCAAAAATCCGCCGCTGCCCTAGAAAATCCCGGCGGCGCAGAATGGCGCGACGTGGTGGATGCGACGGTTCTCCTGGCAGGCGTCATTGGGGGCATCGGCGGAGCCCAATGTCGCACCGTGGCGGCCCATGCCGTCCACAACGGTCTCACCCATCTCCTGCAAAGCCACGGCACCCTCCACGGCGAGAAAGTAGCCTTTGGCATTCTTGTGCAGCTCCGCCTTGAGGAATTAGTGCAAGGCAGTCGTCTAGCGGCCACAGCCCGGCAGCAGCTTCAGCAGTTTTATAGCACCCTCGGGCTCCCCCAAACCTTGGCTGACCTAGGTCTAGAGTCGATCACCATTGCCGACCTGCGCCAAGCAGCCGAGGTGGCCTGCGCTGAGCGGTCTGACATCCATCACTTGCCGTTTACGGTCACCCCCGATCAATTGATGGCGGCCATGGTGTCTACCACCACACCCATCTCGGAACTACGCCATTCAGAGGGCGATCGCCCCACCACGGATCAACCACGTTATACGGAGCAGGAGGGACAGTTGTGGGTTTAGACTGGATTCATCAGGCCGATCGCCTTAGTGCATTACCACCCTACGTATTTGCCCGCCTGGATGAGCTAAAAGCCAAGGCGCGGGAACAGGGTCTCGATTTGATTGATCTAGGAATGGGCAACCCCGATGGCCCTACGCCGCAGCCCGTAGTGGAAGCCGCCATGGCAGCCCTACAGGATGTCAGCAATCATGGCTATCCCCCCTTTGAAGGCACCGCCAGCTTTCGCCGTGCCATCACCGACTGGTACTACCGCCGCTACAACGTCGAGCTGGATCCCGATGGGGAAGCCCTGCCATTGCTGGGTTCCAAAGAAGGGTTAACTCACCTAGCGATCGCCTATGTGAATCCTGGAGACTTGGTGCTGGTGCCCAGCCCCGCCTACCCCGCCCACTTTCGCGGCCCCCTGATTGCTGGCGGCAAAATCCATAGCCTGATGCTTTCCGCCGAAAAGGATTGGCTGATCGACATCTCCGCTATTCCCGAAGACGTGGCCAGGCAGGCCAAAATCCTGTATTTCAACTACCCCAGCAACCCCACAGCCGCAACCGCCCCCCGCGAGTTCTTTGAAGAGATCGTCGCCTTTGCCCGCCACTACGAAATTCTGCTGGTGCATGATCTCTGCTATGCCGAGCTAGCCTTTGATGGCTATCAACCCACCAGCCTGCTAGAAATTCCCGGTGCGAAAGACCTGGGCGTCGAGTTCCACACCCTCTCCAAAACCTACAACATGGCTGGCTGGCGGGTCGGCTTTGTCGTCGGCAACCGTCATGTCATCCAAGGTCTGCGCACCCTCAAGACCAACCTAGACTACGGCATTTTTGCGGCCCTGCAGCGGGCTGCGGAAACCGCCCTGCAACTGCCGGATATTTATCTAGAAGAGGTGCAAACCCGCTACCGCACCCGCCGCGACTTTTTAATTGAAGGTCTGGGAAAACTAGGCTGGTCAGTTCCCAAAACCAAGGGCACCATGTACCTCTGGGTACCCTGCCCGCCGGGTGTTGGCTCCACTGATTTTGCCCTGTCGGTGCTGCAGCAAACCGGTGTGGTCGTCACGCCGGGGAATGCCTTTGGCAGTGGTGGGGAGGGCTATGTACGCATTAGTCTAATCGCCGAGTGCGATCGCCTTCAGGAAGCCCTCGATCGCTTTGCTGCCGCTGGCATTTGCTATCAGCCCATGGCCGTGTCCTAAAACCTGAATCAGATATACGCCTGCCTGTGGGAATCAGTCCTGCAGGCAGGTTTTGTGTTACCCAGCGATGCGCTAGCCCAACCCAAGAGCGATCGCCTCCGAGATGTATGGAGATCTTGACTAATCTGATGACTGGCTCAGCACACTAAGCAAATCGTCTTTTTTCATTTTGCTAATGCCAACGATACCTCGCTTCTTTGCCATTGCCTTTAAATCAGTCACTGAGAATGTTTTAAGGATACCAATGTCAGTGATGGTGTCTGGCATAGCTTCAGGAACTAGATAAAATATTTGTTTTAGTTCCTCCAGCTTTTTACCCCGAGTGATACCACATTTAAGGTTGGTAATTGGGTCTAAGGTCTTCCAATATTGTCGAGGAGCTTCATCAATTCGATTGGTAGCAATAGCAAGCTTGACTCCTTTGAGAGGACTGGCTGGCTGGTTAATTAAATAGTCTAGGGCCGACATAATCTCATCCCTGGATGCCTTGGAAAGGTTGATTTTTGGGATAGCTTCGCCAGCGAGGACTTTAACAACTTCTACCGTATCACTATTGCCATCGGCAATAATACACCATACTCTATCTAAACCAGCTTCTTCCGCAACGGCATATATGAATGAGTTGCCAATGACCTGGTATGCATCATCACCAGTCTCTTTGACGATCACTGGGATCCAATTTCTTCCGCCTTTCTGATTGAGTAAATGAGCAGATGCTTTAATTAGAAACTCTGGAGCGTCAGTTGCTTCGCCAGGTTCAATTTCATCTAAATAGATGTGCATTAGATTTCCGATGTCGTTGAGGCTACTCATTGTAAGAAATACTCCTTAGCTAAGTTCTTATAATATTCATGGGCAGATCGATCTCGGTAAACCGAAGGAGTTCGAGAAAATGCAGCACCTGCGATATTAGCGTAGCTTGGAATTTGAGGAATGTGAAGATCTTTTTTTGCTGCGGTATATCTAGGGTAGAAATACGACAACAAATCAAATCCTTCCTTTTTCGCAGTTTTTATAATATTGCTGATTTCTTGCTGGGCGATCGCTAATTGTGCTGGCGTGATCTTCTCTCCATTAAAGAAGATGGGCAATGGAATAGGACTACCATCCCCCTTCTCAGCCTGTACTTCAGGAAAGAACTTTTTAATAGCGATCGCAGCATTTTCTAGGGAGAAAAGGTTATTGTGTTTTGTAGGGATGAGAATGACATCCGCTGCATAAACAGCAAGCTGGCTGAAAAACCTCCAGTTGGGTGGTGAATCTATCAAAATATAGTCATATTCTTGTCTAGCAGATGCCAGCTTTTTGTGTAGCATATTGCGTTTTAACAATTTGCGCAGCGCATCATCAGAGGCATCGACTAATTGTTTGTCGGCTGGAATGACATCAAACCTCAGTTCCGAATTAATTCTTTTTAAAGGAAACTTGTAGGGATGTAGCGTACTCAGAAGTTCTATGTCCCGCTGTGTGAGTGCCTCAAGGACGCCGCCTTCACTCAGGGGGATGCCTAATGAGCTGGTTAAATCTTGTTGATTGGGGTCAAAATCAACAGCTAGAACTCGCTTGCCTAGAAATGTTAGGATAGCTGCTAGGTTAACGGCTGTAGTTGTTTTTCCTACACCACCTTTGTTGTTGTAAACAGCTACCGTTAAGGCTCTGGATGGACTTTCAATCTTCTTTCGTATTGAAGCAACAACCTTGTCAGCATTTTCATTGTCTAGGGCAAGGCAATGGGTAGCGGGATAAATTACCCTACCGTGTTTGCGAAATAGTTGAATGTGGCAAGAGTTAGTAATAATGCCCCACTGGGCTGTTTTGCAGTTGGGAGCAAGAAGATATCGTTTGAGTTGCTTGACCGCTTTTTGGTATTGTGCAGCATCGCTGGACAAGTTACAATCTCTTCCCTTCAACTCTAAGAGAAGATAGGGATTGGACTTTGTATATAGAAAAACATCATCTCCAACCGTTTTTCTGGCTGCTTTATCAACGGCTTTGCCATCACCCGTTGGGTACTGAGGATGAATCTCTTGAGATTGAAATCCTAGCAATTCTAGCAGGTGTGATGAAAAATGCTGGTCAACGACGGCTTCCGGAGCATTGTCAGGAAGACTGCTTAGAGTGGAGCGAAGACTAGTGGGTGCCATGCTTATAAGTTAGGGGGAGCTTTCAATGGTATCTCAGGTCTAGTGTGCCCATTGGGGTACGTTTACTCACACTATCGTGCTGATTGCTTATCAGGAAAATTACACTAACTTCATGGTTAATTGACAAGCTTAGGATCACAACTACCCCATTTCTCGCATTCAGGCTACACTTTACTGAACACTTTATGCCACTGGACTCTGAACGCGTGTAGATAGAGTGTCGGATTAAGCCTACGTTGAGGGCTTTCAGAACAGCGATGATGTACAGAGACGTTTCCTAGCATGTTGGAGAACACTTGAAAAACGTTTCTCTATACCTCCACTCATTTTAAGCAGATCTTAAGAAACTTACCATGGGTAAGAGTGATGAATTTGGGGGCGATTGTTTGGACAGAAACAGTGATAGAGTCCAAGCTGCTCTTCACACAGACTATGAAGATTTACTTAAGGTGTCTACACAGTGCCCTACAGTAGGTGTTAGACTGTGAGTCAAGATTTAGCTAAATACTCTACGACTGACAAAGCACCAAACTGCTTTTGATCTAGCTAGTTAATTTAATAGAAGGTGTTATGAGGACAGGCATGCAGTATAAATAACAGTTAGCTCTTTTTGTCTTCATCATTTCTTCCACTGCACATGAGAACAAAGGTTTTACAGGCATGCAGAATTAGGATATTCTATTTTAGAAACGCTAAGCTCTATCAAGGATTAATATGAACGAAAGAAAAATCACACATGAGGGTGAAATCAACTTAGGGAGTTTTATAATACCTTGTTACGTTCTAGAAGATGGAACAAGAGTTTTGTCTGGCATGGGAATGCAAAATGCTTTGAAAATGGTGGATGATCCTGATGATCCAAATCAATCTGGAGGAACAAGACTGGCTAGGCATTTGAATCAGCTATCCTTACAGCCTTATCTGTATACAAATAAGGCTGCTGATCATTACGCCCCTGTCATTTGCTATAAAGGCAACCAGAAAATAAATGGATACGAAGCAACTATTCTTATTGATATTTGCGATGCCTTTTTGCAGGCTAGGAAAGAAATTAAATTAGGTGATAGACAGTTTGTTGTTGCTGAGCAGTGCGAAATTTTAGTTAGAAGTTTTGCTAAGCTAGGGTTGATAGCTTTAATTGATGAGGCTACTGGCTATCAGTATGAACGTGAAAGAGATGAATTACAAAAAATCATCGATGCTTACGTTAGTGAAGAGCTAAGAGCATGGCAGAAAACTTTCCCCGACATTTACTATAAGGAAATATTTAGACCAAGAAAATGGGATTTTACTGTCAACGGGATAAAGCGGCGGCCTGGTGTTGTTGGCAGATGGACTAACCAGTTAATATATGACCAACTCCCGGATGGAGTGCTAGAAACGCTAAGAAAATTAACACCAAAGACTTCGTCTGGTAACTACAAAGCAAAATTTTTTCAGAGTCTTAGTGAGGACATAGGAGAACCTGGCTTGGTTGCCCAACTGACTTCAGTAATTTCTTTGATGCAAATTTCAGATGATTGGGATGAATTTTTGACTCACTTCGAGAAGCTAGTAAGCAGGAGAAGGGAGCAAATCGGAAGTACTAAGGAACAGCTAGAATTTGATGATCCATCAGAAGTCTAACATTTTCAGGCAGTAGATGCTCTGGATTAAAACAACTCGGGCACTTTTTCATAACTTGCCTCCATCGCTGGTGCCAGCTTTTAACTCCCACCCTGCAGCTTTCCATGAGTTTGCAATCATTGCCGCTGTAGCCGTTACATCGGTCAGGAGGTAGCAAGAGTGAGCGCGCTCGCTGCCTATTGTGTTTACGGACAAGAAAATTTTGAAGCCAGAGCAAATTAAGACATGCAAGTCAGACGGCGGCTAAAAAAAATGCCCCGGTAGCTTATAGAACCTGCTTGTGAGCAGGTGATCCTGAACTACCGGGGGACGCTTCGACAGCCAACAGGGGTCTATTGATTGAGCATCTGTCATGGTGGAATAGGACGTCAAAAAAGAGATAGACAGCTAGCTTTCGCTGAGCACTTCGGTAAAAGCAAACTTGGCTGAGGCTAAGATAAACACCGTGGTGGGCAGATTAGCCGTGCGCTGCTGCAAGTTGGCATAGTACTCTGCATAGTCAGTCACTGCATCGGGAGCAGCTATGCCCAAAAAGATCAAGTCGGCGAAGGCTGATGACTCGTGAAGCACCTCATCGAACGAACGACCATTGGCGACTAGGATCTCCGAGAGGGCAGAAATCCGCATATCTTGCACAAGCTTGCGGATATTCTGCTGGGCAGACTTAGCTGCGGCATCGTCCTGCACCATCAGCTTCAGGCAAATGTCTACATTGCGCCACGCGATCGTCCTGCTCAGCAGGTCAGCCAGCAGCAGCATCAAACCACCGTTAGCCTGCATTCCTCCCCACCACACATCAATGCGCTGACGGCGGCCAAACCCATCTTTATTTTCTCGCAGAATAATAACATTGCGATTGCCCTTATGGGTCTGGGCAATGAGATTACAGTAGCTGGCTCGTCGTTCTGGGTTTTCACTATCTCCGAGCACGATGGTGTTGGGTACAAGGGGGCCAATGCCGTAGGTTTCAATCAGTTGAACAGCACCCTCAAAGGGATCTGAAGCTGTGGTCAGGCGCACTAAGGCTCGGATGCCTCGCCGCTCTAGGTAGTCGCGGATGGTGGCTTCCATGGCAGCTTGCTGCCCCACATCGCGGGAGCCGCTGGGTAAGACGCTCGATATGGTCACGAGGCCTCGGTTGTGGGTGAGGGCATCGGCTAGCTCGACCAACGACCAGCGGCGAGACGGTGAGCCGGAAAGGGCGAGAATATGGGGCCGCCAGTTTTTAGGATCATCGGTGTGGTCGAGTTGCAAAATGCCCGTTCGCAGGAGCGCCATCCACATGCCCCGGCGGGCGTCTCCCCAGGTGGCTTCCAGTTCTCGCCGCTGCAGCCAAATGAAAATGCTGAGGGCGATCGCTGCTGCAACGACCGTGGCAACAGCATTAATTAAAAACATCACCGACAAACAGCCCACCGCTCCGAGGAGCGACAAAAACCAGGGAACATGGAAGGTGGGACGATAGGAGGGGCTTTGCAGGAAGCCTTCAATGCCAGCGGAGATGTTGAGCACCAGATAAGTTGTGAGAAAAAACATGGTGAGCACGGGGGCGATCAGGTTGAGATCGCCAATGCAAACGGCTGCTGCTGAGATAAATAATGTCACCGCTGTGCCAATGCGGGGCTCATCTTGACGACCGCTACCCGTACCTAGAATTTTGAGGGGGCGGGGCAGGACGCCATCTCGCGCCAGGGCTTGCAAGACACGCGGGGCTCCCATAATGCTGCCAATGGCGCTGGATAAGGTTGCCCCCCAGACGCCTAACAAAATGGCAGGGCTCCAAAAGGAGAGCTGCTGCATGATTAAGGGTTCATTAATCAGGTTGGCGGTATCGGTGCGATAGGCGAGCAGTAGCGGCAATACCATATAGATTAAGTACCCTACACCCACGGCGGCTAGGGTGCCGCTGGGCAACGCTTGGGTAGGATTCTTTAAGTCCCCAGACATATTCACGCCAGCCATGATGCCCGTGACGGCTGGAAAAAATACGGCAAACACAGCCCAGAAACTCTGGGTCGTTTCAGGAACGGCCCAGAGTTGCGGTTCTATGTTGGGCAGCGATGGCCCAAAGATTAGAGAGATCAACGATAGGGCGATCGCTCCCATGATGAAGTACTGGGCGCGAATGGCTAGCTCGGCGGAGGTGAGGGCCAAAATGGCAACGGCGAGGGTGGTTAGCAGGGCAACAACAATCTGATTGAGCCCTGGAATGACTGCTGAGAGGCTTTCGGCAAAGCCCAGGGTGTAGAGCGCCACAGAAAGGGCTTGGGCAAAGTATAGGGGAATGCCTACTGCGCCCCCTGTCTCAATGCCGAGGGAACGGCTAATCATGTAATAGGCTCCACCCACGCGAACGACTCTGTCAGTAGCGATCGCACAGACTGACAGGGCCGTCAACAACGTGATGGAGGTGGAGAGCGTCACAATCATCAGGGTGCCGAGCAACCCTACATTGCCCACGACCCAGCCAAATCGGAGGTACATAATCACCCCCAAAATGGTCAAAATTGAGGGGGTAAACACGCCGCCAAAGGCTCCTAGCCCTTGGGATTCCTGGGACGAAGGATCGGGTGGCAGATTAGATTTGGGTTTGGGAGACTGGCCAAAGGGTAGCTTCATGAAAAAACGTCAAGTAAGTAACAGAAATGTAGACACCATTGGCCTCAGGCACTGCTACCTTAGGGTGAAGGTCAATCAATGATGTCAGGCCCATTTAAGCGTACTCTCGCAGACATCTGCCATGCATTGACCGTTACCGATGTCTTGCAACGCTTATGTTTACAACGGCCAGGTCTGCCTAAGCCAGGGCGATCGCTCTCCTATTCCATGGTCTCTCCCCCACTGGTGACGGATGGCTTGTCTTGTTAAGCGATCGCCTCCCCACGTTGACAAGACAATGCAGTTGCATTACCATCAGAATATCGTTTTACAGACAGGCTAAGAGGTTGCTATGGCTACAACGCCAGCCCCAGCACCAGAATCCACGCTTACGGATCGCTATCAGACTACCGTGCCTGATCCTGTGCGCAAAGCTCTGGGCTTGAATAAGCGCGATAAAATTCGCTACACTATACAGCCCAACGGCAAAGTATGGATTTCGCGAGCTGACCAAACAGAAAGTGATCCGGTGCTGGGGAAGTTTCTGAATTTTCTTGCACAAGATATAGAAACGAACCCTCAGCGCTTACAAGCCATGAGTTCTGATCTAGCCAGCCATGTCCAATCCCTAGTCTCTGGCGTTGATTTGGATCTGGGTGCACCACTCTTAGATGAGGATGAATAAGGTTGTCTGTAGATCAACCCCTCGTGATTCATGGATGGACTATATTTGCTCATCCTCTATTCCTCGAACAGTTTGAAGAACTTGTGACACAGGTTGAACATCTGCGTCACAAGTATCCTGAAAGCTATAAAACGAAAAATGCGACAAAACGTCTAGCTGCGATCGCAAAGTTAGCCTTTGATGTTATTCCTCAAGACCCAACTCGCAGTGAATACCGACAGGGAACTACGCTTGGAAGTGATTACAGGCACTGGTTTAGAGCTAAATTTTTCCAGCAGTATCGACTATTTTTTCGGTATCATCAAGAGAGTAAAATAATTCTCCTCGTCTGGGTCAATGATGAAAACTCTAAGCGCGCCTACGAGAGTAGTACAGACGCCTATAGGGTCTTTAGAAAAATGCTGGAGAGTAGTCATCCTCCAGATGATTGGCACGACTTATGCAAAGAGGCGAAGCGTGAAACTAACCGTTTGCGAAAAGCTGCTGAAACCGAAATTTAGCTTGATAGATAGATCTCAATAAATTGTTTTGTAGTGACTAAGATGAAGCAAGCTTTTGCTAATCATATTTGAAGTCTAGTTGAATTTCAGGAGTTAAAGACGTGCAACATGCTAACAGCATTGATGAAGTAATTTTTGAGGAAAAAGATGCCCAAATCTTTAATATCCCTGATACCAAAACTAAACTATCAACCCTACAAAACTATTTTTTTCCTCGATTAGAAATTTTGCTACGTCATACCCTTGATATTGTGGCGCAAGTATACCAAGTAAATCCATACGAAAGAATGACCTTTGTTTACTGTCCAAGTCATAGAGAGAAAGCAAAGGAGAATCAAGACTTCGGCATGGTTCACATTGGAGTCGGTGCAAAACGGGGTAAGAAGCCGCTTAAAATTATCAAGGAAAATGGACAGCCTTTTGTCTTGCACCCAACTTATCTGACGTTCAAAGTGCTACCTAGCGGAACAATTCACGCTGAGTTGCTACCGTTTCGACAAGGAGTTGATGATGCTTATATAAAAAACATCTCAGCCATTATTAGGAAGCATGGAAGTATGTTGCTACCTTTGCTATCGCTAGCTCATATTTCCCATAGAACTTATGATCGCTCCCATGAGTTTTTACCTTTATATCAAGCAATGTTGCCTGAAGAAATTGGAAGTGAGGGCATCAGGCTTGTGTCACCCAAATACTACTTTCCTGTGAATTCAGATCGTGGTTTTCGTGAATTAACTGTTGCGTTCACACTCCTATATGCATTGGCAGAATCATTTATTTGTATTGGTGAAGGGCAAGAGCCTAAGCTTAGGACAAGGCTTCGACAATTTAGAAGATGGTATGTCCGCATTGGCAATGATGAGAAAAACGTAGAAGAAAAGCAAGAGAGTCTTGAATTTTTAGAACTATCTGAGCTTAATAGTTATTCTTTCGTGAGAGCAGGTAAATGGTGGGCGGTGCTGGCTAGAGATAAATGGAAATGTCTTAGCTGTGGAAGATCGGCACGAGAAGATGGAGTTTCATTGGAAGTTGATCACATCATTCCTCGCTCAAAAGGTGGATCTGATGAAATGATTAATCTACAGACTCTTTGCAAGAAATGTAACATTGGCAAAAGCAATAAGGACAGTACGAGGTTATGAGTGCGATCGCTCCCCTTGTAAAATGCATGGGATCGCCATCAAACATCAGAAACGGGACTGGCGCGATTCGAACGCGCGACCTACCGCTTAGGAGGCGGTTGCTCTATCCTGCTGAGCTACAGCCCCAGGGTTACCGCCCATCATAGCAGCAACATTGGGTGACGTATCCTCAAAAACAACGCTTCACATCAAGCCATACAACGTCTTAAACCAAGTCACAAACTTTTGAGCATTAGGGTGATTAGGATTCAACATGCGTTCCATAATTGCTTGATGTAGCTGTCGCCCCGGAGGATTCTGCCAAGCTAGCCACGTATACATGTTAGCTTTATCAAGGTGAGAGTCTGTAAATAACGCACCTTTATCCTTTGCCTCCTTGGTTGCTGTTTGGGCGAACTGCCAGAGTGCTTCACAGTCTGTTGGGATCATGTAAGTCAAGAAGGTTTCCAACATGCCGCGCATGGTGTTGTCGGGCATGATCCATATTCCAAATTGAATTCCAGTAGGCGTAGTGTGTATTAAGCCACACTCGGGTAAAAGTTCTGGAATGTCAGGAATACTTTTCAAGCTTGCGCTTCTAATGCTTTGCCAACGTCCTGTAGGGTTATCATCAGCATCAATCATGATGCCGAGTGCAGAAAGTCCAGATGCTTGCAGCTCAGTTGAAATGACATCTGGATCGACCAACTTTTGATAGCCATCATAATCGCGAATAAAAACAACTGGGTTTTTCCGAGTTCCCCAATTTACACCATTGGCTTCGATGAGTTCTGGTATGACAAAACGATCCTGTTTTCCTTCTACGAGAAGAACCCTTGGGTAAATGTCGGTCATGTTCTACCGCACCTCAATTCCTCGTTCAGCGGCGATCGCAACTTGTCGTTCTGTAAAAACAATACTATTTGGTTTACCTTTCTCAATTCTCTGAATTGTAATGCCATCTTCACTTGGACTTTCATGGCTTGCAATTGTAGCGAGGCTTGTCCAGCAATCACTATTATGAGTTGTAGCAAAAACCTGAACATTAAGCCGTTTAGCTGTTTTCCATATTAAGTTCCACATGTCGGACATGGTACTGAAGTGAAGTCCAGTATCAATTTCATCAACTAGCAGAACACCATTCCTTGCATTAACAATCGCTAATGTAAGTCCTAGCATTCGCCATAGTCCATCTCCCATGCTGCCAATCGGTATGCGTTGATCCCCATGGGTGAGCCTAACAACAAAACCACTACGAGAGCCTGTTGGTCTATACTTCTCAGCGCCGACTGAAGCAATACGATCGATACTTGGCTCAATAATCTGAAGTGCTTCTGTAACCAGTTCTTCTTCTGGTGTCAAAACAACTTGATCAAATAACTCAATCATTTTTTCGCCTGTTAAAGAGGAAGATGTGACAAATTGAGTTCTTGAGCCTGGATGTTTCAAGTCTTTGCGAACGCGCCTTACGTAATTTAACGGTAACCCTTCCATGGACGATAAGGGAAGCTTGATGCGTTCATTCTCCTGACCTAACCATTCAATGACTAACAAAAACTCTCGTAAGTCCTCAAACAAGCTAAGTTGTCCTGCATGTTCTACAGATACTGTAATTCCTTCTCCGTCGTGATGATGATTACCCACGATTGAAAACTTACTGCCTTCGTTGATTTCATGCCCGTAAAAAAGGTGACGAACATCTAGCTCTCGACCACCACCCTGTTCATCACTCAAGATATATTCACCACGACCGATCATGACGTCTCGTAATGATTCAAAGTTAGACTGAGAATTGAGAAGCTGCACAGCTTCTAAGATGGAAGTTTTACCACTATTATTCGTGCCAACAAGCAAATTTAATTTGCCAAGCTGCTGAAGCTCGAACATCTGAAAACAACGAAAATTTTCAATTCTTAGCGCCCTCAGCATAGTTGACAGTCCGAGCAAGTTGTGGTGATCAATGCCAGAGCAGGGGTGTTTTTCATTCCCCAAGGCTCATCTTCAACAATGTAGTGATACTACCGTATGTCAAGCAAGCTAGCATTGTGTTGGTGTGGATGGAACAGAGATTTTTCGTGCGATCGCTCCCCTTGTAAAATGCATGGGATCGCCATCAAACATCAGAAACGGGACTGGCGCGATTCGAACGCGCGACCTACCGCTTAGGAGGCGGTTGCTCTATCCTGCTGAGCTACAGCCCCAGGGTTCCAGCCCATCATAGCAGCAACCTTGGCTGACCATGAAGGCCCCCTAGGGATGCGATCGCCACACCTGATCCCAGGGCCCACCCCCCACTTCTAGACCGCCTTGGCGGCTGGTGGCTTGCACCATCAAGCGATCGCCCTCCCATAGACTTAAGTTTATCCAACCATGCATTGTATCGCGACAGACGGGAATCATGCCATCGAGGGTGGGAGCACGGAGGACAGTGCCGGGGCGATCGCTCTTGCCGTGAAGTTCCACCCGGAAGCGATCGCGGGTGGCGGTCATGTGCCAGCTTCCCCAGGGTTGGATCTCCCAGGTGACCTGCGCATTCCAGGGCACAAATTCGTAAAAGATGCCGCCATGGTGAATGCCAATCATCGCCACAGATTCCATCCAGCCGAGGATGCTCCGCCGCCCACCGCCGGCCGTGAGGGCCAGATCGGGTTCATCTTCAAAGGTGTTGCAGTTCAGCCAAAACCATTTCTCTGGAAACGCACC
>RECH01000257.1 GCA_007694125.1 Leptolyngbya sp. DLM2.Bin15 | reverse complement strand
CGCGGTTTTTGGCATTGCGTTTTAACCTACAATATTCTTATTCTCATTACCGAAGGAGCTAAGAAAGCAGGTGCATTACTAACGGCTGGTTATGCTGCCATTGCCCTTCCCGGTGTCAGCAGCGGCTACCGCGTTCAAAAACCTGGCCAGGGCAAGCGTTCAGGAACTCGCTACCTCATTCCTGACTTGCAGCTCTTCGCCACCCCCAACCGTCAGGTCTACATCTGTTTTGACCACGATCAAAAGCCATCAACCCAAGCAGCGGTGCAGGCCAACACGCTGGTTCTGGGAGGGCTCTGGCAGGATGCGGGCTGTGATGTCCGGGTCATTGATCTGCCTGGCCCTGAAAAAGGGGTGGATGACTTCATCATGCAGCGCTCTACCGCAGCATTTACAGATTGCTATGAGCAAGCCCTACCGCTCAATATCTGGCGATCGCGGATGATGTATCGATTAACCTTGCCCGTTCAGGAAACGGTTCATCAGCGCTATCTAGACGTCACCCTGCCTGAATCAGGACTCGTCTGTATCAAATCTGCCAAGGGAACTGGAAAAACGTCCCTTCTAGAAGGCATCATCCGCCAGGCAACCCAGACCGGCCGTAAAACTCTGGTCATTAGTCATCGTATCCAGCTTGCTCGGGCCATTTGCCAGCTTCTAGGCCTAGATTATATTAGCGAACTCCATCAATCTGAAACATCTGACTTATTTGGCTTCGGTCTCTGTATTGACTCCCTTCATAGCCGTAGCCAGGCCCAGTTTACGGTTTCAGATTGGAAAGGCGCGATCGTGGTGCTAGATGAATGTGAGCAGATTATCTGGCACGTCCTCAATAGCACCACCTGCCAGCAGGAACGGGTGGCGATCCTAGAAACCTTCAAAGCACTCCTACAGCTGGTGTTATCGAGCGGCGGACTGGTCATTGCCCAGGATGCGGATCTATCCGACCTGAGTATTGAGTTCCTCACCGCCTACGGCAGCGATCGCCATCCCGAACCCAAGCCGTCCCCCATCCAACCCTGGATCGTCGTCAACACATGGAAGCCCCAGCAAGCCTGGCCCATCACGTTTTACAAAACACCGGATCCAGCTTCCCTATGGGTTGACCTAGAAGAGGCGGTGCAGCGCGGCCCAGTGTTTATCTGCATGGATGCCCAAAAACCTCGTTCTAAGTGGGGAACGGTCAACGTCGAAGCGCGCCTCCAGCAGCTTTTTCCCAATAAACGCATCCTTCGCATCGACAGCCATACCGTGACCGATCCAAGCCATCCTGCCTATGGATGCATGGTTAATCTGATTGCGTTGATGCAGCAGTATGACATCGTCATTGCCTCACCCAGCATCGGCTCTGGCATTAGTTTTAACGTGCCCGATTACTTTATAGCGGTCTTTGGCATCTTCCAAGGCACGATTCCCGATAGTGAAATTAGGCAAGCCCTAGCGCGAGTTCGACAACCGGTGCCCCGCCATGTATGGGTACGTCCCTTTGGGGTGAATCGCATTGGTCATGGCTCCACCGACTACCGAACCGTCGTGACCTCCACCGTTCGCGCCCAGCAAGCCAATCTACGATTACTCAAGGACGTCGATTTTGACCTTGATTACACCTACGATCCGGTAACGTTCCGTACGTGGGCTAAGTTTGCCGCCCGTGCCAATACATCGCTGACGAAGCTGCGAGATGTTCTAGAAGCAGCTCTGATCCAAGAAGGGCATACCGTAACGGCTGTGACCCTTGCCTCTCAAGACAAAAAACGCCTAAGCGATATCAATAAACAGCAAACTCAGATTCGCGATCGCTCCTGCCGGGCTGAAGCCAACGGAGTCGTAAACGCGGTGGACATTAGCGACGACCTCTACCAGCGCCTCCAAGACCAGCGCTATAAAACACCAGAAGAACGACAACAAGAGGAAAAATATCGCCTGCAGCAGCGCTATGGCGTTGACGTAACCCAGGAGCTATACCTTCTCCACCAAAAGGGCTGGTATCGCCAACTGCGGCTGTACTACTACCTCACCCATTCCAGCGACCAGGTGCGATCGCGCGATCGCCAACATTGGCGCGACCACCTAATGCGCGGCGAAGGCATCATCTGTCCCCAAGATGTCCACACCTATGCCGAACGCGTTGAGGCGATCAAGCTATTGGGTCTCTTAGACCTGCAGCAGGACGGGGAAGATTTTCACGGTGATCATGCCTTGGTTCAGGCCATTGTGACGCGATCGCGGCTGTGGAGGCATGACCTGAAAACGCTATTCCATGTCTCTATTACGAACGACATGAGCCCCATGCAGATCATTCAAGCCTTGCTGGGCTTGATTGGCCTCAGGCTCTATCGCCAACGTCGAGCGCGACTCGAAGACGGCAGCCGCACTTGGATCTACCGTTACAGCCCGCCAACCGATGACCGCGATCGCATTTTTGAAGCTTGGGCACGACAACAGGTCACCCCAGAAGGTCACCCCCTAGATAGTATTGATCTAACTAATAAGCAGGTCACGCCATCGACAGGGGCCCCACCTTCGCCTACGGCTGAAACCCTGGATAGTGCCCCAGCTCCGCTCCAGCTAGATCAGCAGGTCGAACTAGACCAAACCTTGGTCTATCAGGTGTTGGTTCAGCACGTTCTGACCCATCCCAGCGACCAGCCCCTAGATGCCCCAGCCACGACGGCAGGGGAGAAACCTCCATCAGGCCAAGGCGATCGCTGAAGAGCTAGCCAATAGCCCTCACCCAGGGGTTGAATCCTCAGTCAGGGTTTACGAGAGCTTTAAAAATTCCATAGAGAATTAAAACCATCGGTTCCTGATCTGTCCCCGTAGGATCTGAGTATTGGGGTGTAACTAATAGCACATACACCCTATGACTCGTTTGCCCATGACGGGGTCTGCTGAAGCGATCGCTCAACAGAAAGCCCAAAAGTTGCTGCAAATTTATGGCTCTGGACGCAAGACCTTCAGCACGGCCAAGCTGGTCAAGGGTCACCTGCATGTGCGATCGCCCAACTTAGAGGGGGTGATTCTTCGCAATGCCTACCTTGCGGATATTGGCTTGATGGGCAGCAACTTAGCCCAGGCCGTTTTGGATGGGAGCAATCTTGGTCGTGCTGATTTGAGTGAAACCAATTTGATGCAGGCCAGCTTCATTCAAGCCAACTTGAGCAAAGCTAACCTCAATCGCGCCAATTTACGCGAAGCCTGCTTACAGGGGGCCGATCTCACCGACGCTTCCCTGAAAGGGGCCGATCTCAGCTATGCCAATTTAGAGGGAGCGATTCTTGACATCGAGATGCTGAGCACCGCTAATCTATACCAGGCCATCTTACCCGACGGATCCGTTCATCCCTAACTCGCTCAACCAAAGCTGGGTTTGGGGTTATTTAGGCATCAGAGGGCATTAAAGGGGGTTTGATAGGTAATTGGATGGTGAAGGTGGTTCCAACGCCTTCCTGGCTCTTAAAGCGCACTTGCCCTTGGTGGTGGGCCACACATTGTTTGAGAATCGCTAGCCCGAGACCGGTACCACGAATGGTGCTGACGTTACTGGCGCGGTGAAACAGCTCAAATAATCGGGGTTGATCTTCTTTGGGAATGCCAATACCTTCATCTTGAATTTCAATGAGCGCAACGCCATCTTGACAGTGGAGGCGTAGTTTTACAGTGCTGTTAGAGCGAGAGTATTTGATGGCATTGGATAATAAATTCGTCAAGATTGATCGCATCAATGCTGGGTCGAGAAAAGCTTGTTCACAGCCCAATAAACATTCAAATTCAATGGTGTGATGAATGCCCAAACCCATGCGCATTTCTTCAACGATTTCGCGACAAAAATAGTCTAGATTCACCACCATGGGATTAAACTCCAGCCGTCCAGCCTCAGCCTTGCCGAGGGTTAGCACATCTTCCAATAGCTGTGTCATGGTGCTAATGGCCGAGCGAATGCGATGATAATATTCCTGCTTTTTCTCCTCGGTAACTTGATGCCCATATTTCTCTAGCAATTCTGTAGAGGTGCGGATGATGGTTAGAGGAGTGCGCAGTTCATGGGACACCATAGACACAAAGCGTGACTTGAGTTCATTCGTCTCTTTCTCTGCTTTCAGAGCATGGCGAATTTCATCTTCAATTCGCTTACTTTTGATGATCATTTGCTCGCGGGTGCGAATACTTTCCACCATGCTTTGCAAAACCTGAGCTAGGCGATCCATTTCATCAGGAAATGTGCGCAGGTGCGATCGCGATAGTTGAACACCGTAGTCCCCAGCGCCAATTTTTTCCGCTGATTCAGTAAATTCAACTAAGTTGCGCGTTAAGATACCCGACAGCGTATAGATCAGGATAAACAAAACTCCATAGGTAATGCCAAAGGATACAAGTACCCGATTGCGAATGGCCTGCTGTACCTGAAATACATAATCAGCTTCAATGTCTAATCCTAGACCGGCAACGACGTTGCCATTGGCATCTCGCAGGGGAGCATAGGCTGAAATCCAAGCACCCCAATCATCGGTATAAATCTCATCTTCCCGTCTAATCCGCTCATCTAAAATGGCCCAGCGAGGGGTGCCCGGATTTTCAACGGCGAGAAAAGGGGCCGCTTTCTCAGGATCTCGAACGGCCCATAGATCGACTAAAAACACCATTTCTAAGCGCTGGGGATTATCGGAATTGAGCCCAGTCCAATGGGTTTCTCCTTCACGACGAATAATGTAGGAATAGAGCCAAACTCGGGGTTCAATGCTTTGAACGGTTTGGAACCATTTCAGCTGATTGTGGTAGCGTGGGTCATCCGAAAAGCCTTCGGCGTTGGGCTGTCCTTCGTTATACAACGCCATTAATTCTTCAACATCAACGCCTTGGGCAGCACCTTTCAGTGTGGCTTCCATATCAGCCTGGAGGCGGCTGAGGGTTTTCTCGGTGGTGAATTGGTAAAACCAGTAGAATGTCCCAGCAAATACGATGCTAAACACCATGCTGAAACCAATCAATAACTTGGTTCGCAAGCTAACGGGTTTGCTAAAGCGCAGAGATGGCCTATGGGATGAAGCAGCGGTTGAGATGTGGGGAGGTTGCTGGTGTGTACTAGCGCTTAGGTTAGGAGGAGGATTAGTCAGCGTCATGGGAGGATGAATCTATATCGCACAGGATACCCAAGTGGGATTGGGGAGTGGCAGCGATCGCCTGTCATCAGAACATCGTGATCGGGGCTTCATGGAGGGATGAAGTTAGTGACGGAGGGGACGTCTTGTCAGGTTAAGACCAGCCCAAGATGGCTATGACGTCCTAGCTGGGATGATGGCAGGGATGCAAGGCGCAATACCGTGCAAGATGGCTCACTTGAAAACCAAGATACTGAATAACGGTGTCCTTGTTCACAGGGGAGTTCACAGGAGGAACTATTTCATCTATACAAGTCAATGAGAGGTAGATCCGAACCGTTTTATGATCATCAAGATGTTGCTACCGATGCCTCGGTTACATCTTATACCCTTGAATCATACAGGCATACTGAGCCAGGCAGATGATATGGTGGTCACTGTCATGGTTAGTCATGATTCATGGAAGATGCCAAAAAGCCCCTGGATAGAAGCCCCTAGATATTCTGATCGAACCAGGAATGGATATATCCCCACTGGGTGAGTACTGAAGGGATAATGGCTGCAAGAAACACCCTAGATATCCCGATTATGCACTATTGTTGCAATTCTCGTTGGTGGGTTGAGGGCCATCTAGGGGGGAGCGATCGCTTAGGGCTGCGATCGCTGCATGGGCCCTAAGTACCGCGTCAGATAGGGAGAAAACACCTCATAGATGAGGGTGAGGGGTTGTCCGTGATGCCAAAATAGATAGTGGCGTCCCCAGAAGGGGCCAGCTTGCTGAAATTCTTGTTCTAGAACGTCAGAATAGCCGCAGTAAATGCCTTGAACATCTCGATAGAGCTCGGTGCGTAGGCGGGCTAGGCTGGCCCAAATGGGCAGCGATCGATTTTGTAAATAATCATCAACATGGCTGGCTTCCCACCAGGAGGTGGCGTAGGCGAGCCGTTGTCCGGAAGCTGTGCGTAGCCATACTTGGCGGCGGAGGCGGGGCCCTGGAATCACGTCGATGATGCTGGGAGCCTGGTCGCGATCGCAGCCAATCAGCGACATATCGATGACGTCAACGTCTGTCCGTTCACCGGTGAGCAACTGCAGGTGACGAGTGGGAGAGCCATCCCCAAGCATGAGAATTTGCCAGGTTGGGGCCAGTTGATCATGGGGTAAACCTTGCTGCACCACCTCTTCTCCCCCTTGCCAAATGGGCTGCAGGGCATACCAAAGAGGTGATGCTACGGTGCTTTGTACTGATTCAAAAGCTGATGTCAAGGGATTTACAAAAATTTACGTCATTGCCTCGATCATAGTACGAATTTCTAAGGTCGGCAGGGGCCTTTTAGGGCGATGGCTGGGGGGCGTTGGAGGTAGCTGTTTGGGTAGCTGGGGTGAGCGGTTGCAGGAGTCCGGCTTGCTGGCGGGCGATCGCGCGTTCGAGACTGGCCTCAAAGGTCACAACGGCATCCTGCCAGCTATATTGGACAGTTCGCTCATAGGCCCGCTCAGACATGGCGCGCCAATCGGTATCAGACATCTGAGCGATCGCCACGATCGCATCGGCTAAGGCCTGAGGATCATCGAATGGAATGAGTTGGCCAGCGCCATCCTGCAAGAGTTCGGGGGCAGCTCCAGCCGCCGTGCCGATCACGGGTGTCCGGCAGGCCATGGCTTCCAAAATTGGCAGGCCAAAGCCTTCTATCTTGCTGCTGAACAACCAAGCATCACAGCTTGCGTAAATAGTCCTCAGTTCCGCTTGGCTGGGTTTATGGAAAAAGGTACAGCCGGCTAGCATATCATCGCTAGGCTGAAACATGCTGAACACCAAGAGTTTGAGATTAGGGATCACCCGTCGCGCGCGCTGAACGCCCTCATAGGCAAAGTCACAGCCTTTCCAGCCCGCCCGAGAAAACATCATGCCCACCGTGGGGGTCGCTTGTTTGCCCCGAGGTTCGGCATAAAATTGTTGCCGATCAACGGCATTAGGGACAAGGGAAACTTCTGGATCGCCGTAGGTTTCCTTAGCAACATCGACCAGCCATTGGGCAATGGTGATTTTATGCATGGGCAGGGCCCAGGTCGCCTTCACCCGTTCAACTGGAAGATAGTCATGGGTTTCGTAGTGCTGCAGGAAGTAAACCTTGGTGCCTTTAGACTCGGGCATCGCCGCCACCCATTCTGCCGTTTCCCACCAGGTGGCGATGATCACATCAGCATCTGGTACATCTGCTGCAACAATCGGGCGCGATCGCTCAATTACATGGTGGGGTACATCAAGATGATCAAAATAGGACATCTTCTTGGCTGTAGCAATCCATCCCTTGCCCTTCAACAGAGAACGCATCTGCTGTCGAAAGCTAGGGTGGGGGGCAGGGGTGGACACTACCGTGACTTGATGGCCACGCTGTTGCAGAAGATCAGCATAAATCGATGCAACCCGAATACCTCCAGTCATGTCAACGGGGGGCAGTACAAAAGTAACCTTCATAACACTGGCTTAAGGATAAAGATCTGGGTGGGATGATGGCCTGAGTGGCCATGGGCAACGGGATAGTGCTGATCCAGCCGATGACGTTGAGAGGCGCTGTGCTCTCCCAACCAGGAACGGAACGTTCAGGGTCATCGTTGGTTTTAGCATAGCTGGCCAAGGACTGGGCCGCGCTAGAGCATCCCAGTCGTCATCAATCCAGCTTGTGGAAGCTATCCGCCAATGTAGATGCAACTGTCCACAAAGTATAAGGACAAATGATGGATCTTGAAGGTGATCTGCTGAGCTGGGTTAGGGGCTATCAGCCGGCCTCAGGTTAGGCAAATACACCATCCCAGGGAAGACCTAGACCTAAGACAGTGCGCGCCACTAATACGCCTCCTAGGAGAATGACCAGAAGCCCGGTAAAGATAGCATCTTGCCTCAGGCAGGAGAGTTTTTCTCGGTATAACCCTAGGGCGATCGCAATATAAAAGGGCAGTTCGCTTAAGGCCACCGCCAGCACCGCACCGAGGGGCCCCATCGCTGCCGGCAAGATCATGATGGATCCAGGGATACCCACGACGATGACCAAGAAGCTAAAAAAGTTCCCATAGGCGTTATAGCGAGGTTGACCTACGGCAAACAGGCAAGGGTTGAGGGTGTCGGCCATCAGGTTGGGCCACAAGCCCAGGGCCACGATGGATAAAATCCAGCCGGCACTTCTGAAGTTTTCGTTATACAAAAAGTTGATAATGATATCGCCGCCCCCCGCTAGAATCACCACCACTAGCATCAACCCTGCTAGGGCTGCCTGACGAGACTTCATAATTTTCTTGCGCAGTTCTGGACGGGGGGTGTCGGAAATTTTAGACATCACCGGAAACAACACTTTGGTGTAGACCTTTTGGTTAATTTGCCGGGGTAGATCACCGAGGGTAAAGGCAATACTGTAGATGCCGAGAAACTCTAACGAAAGGAATTTACCCAGCAAGAGGCGGTCAGACTGGGTGGAGAGGAACATCATGGCGGTGGATAGAAAAATCCATTTGCCAAAGGAAATGATCTCCTTGATGGCGTCTTGATCCCACTTCAGACGACTGGGGGTGACTTGGGGCAAGAGGGTGTGGCTAATGATTAACCGCAGGCTCCAAGCCACCAGCGCCCCCCCGGCCAAGGCCCAAACGGTGGCATTAAACCATGCCCAGATCACCGTCACGGCCGTACCAATTAACTGAGTACTAATTTCAAAGAGCGCCAGTTTCCCCATGGCCACATCTCGGCTGAGAGTGTAGTGGGACATGGATTCTAGACCACCTAAGACCATGGTGAAGCCGATGACGGGAATCAACCAGATCAATCGGGGTTCTTCATACAGCGCCGCCACGGGCCAGGCGATGAGCAGACAGCAGAGCCATAGGCCAACGCCCCGAATGATTTGGGCCGTCCAGGCGGTGTTGAGAAAGTCGGGTTCGTTACCGCGTCGGTTTTGGATGACGCTGGGGCCAATCCCAATATCTGAGAAGAGGGTGAGTCCGCCGATGAAGGTGTAGACCAGCGCCATGAGTCCAAAGTATTCGGGGATCAGCAAACGGGTGAGAATTAGATTGCTTGCTAGCCGAATGCCTTGGCTGAAGCCGTAGGCGATGAAGGTCCAGATGGCACCTTTGAGGGCTAGGGATTTGAGGGAGGCCATAGTAGTTAGAAAAGAAAGGGTGAATGATGGTGGCTGGAAGGACAGGCATTATCTAGGCGTAGCCGGGGTTTGAGGGGGAGCGATCGCCTTTAGATCTATGGGGTAGCTACTTGGGCTTGGTGAAGAGCTGGGTGAGCTTGGAGGCTTCGGTATGAGCATTGTGCTGCACTTGGACGCGTTGGGCCCCGGCGTCGCCTAGGCGGGTGAGGTCTTCAGGGGATGTGTGTAAGACGGTTTTTAAGGTGTCGGCAAGGGCATCCACAGAGCCCGGAGGAATCAGCCAGCCGCAGACGCCGGGCTCAATCAGCTCAGGGATACCGGCCACATAGGTGCTGAGAACTGGGCGATGTAGGGCTAGCGCCTCCATGATCACGACCGGCAGCCCTTCTGCAAAGCTCGGCAGGATAAAAGCGCGGCTGTTCAAAATATGGCGCTGCACCTCGGCGCTGCTGGCCCATCCCGTAATGGTGATGTGGGACTGGAGCTGGTAATCCTGAATTTTGGCCTCCAGTTGCGATCGCAGCTCCCCGTCACCCACAAGCGTGAGGTGAAACTCTTGCCCTGCTTGAGCTAGACGGTGGACAGCTTCGAGCAGCAGCAGGTGTCCTTTTTGTTCACTCAACCGCGCTACGCAGACGAGATTGGGCGTTTCGGGAATGGGCGTGGTGGCTGGGTTTAAGAAGTAATCATCTACACCACAATGCACAATGTGGATTTTGGGCCAGTCGTCTGCTGAACACCAGCGATAGAGCTGACTGCGACCATAGGAGCTGATGGCGACGACAAAAGCAGCCCGGCGAATTTTTTCTGGGAGGGCGATCGCCTTCACCTTGTCAAACTCCTCAGGGCCATGGACGGTAAAACTATAGGGCGGCCCGCCTAGGGCATGGCAGAGCATGGCAACGGTGGTGGAATTGGTGCCGAAATGGGAATGAACATGGGTGACCGGGGTGCGCGACAGCTTGCCCAGCAGCACACAAGCTTCCGCCAAATAGATGATGTGCAGCAGCAGCCCCCGCTCAGAGTTCCAGCCCACTTGCACCGCTAGCCCCAAGGCATTGAACCACTTCGCAGGTCGGGAGAGGGCCACCTTGCCCATGCCCACCATCAAGCCGATCAGGCCTACCTGAAGAATCACCTCTGTTTTTTGGAGTTCAGCTTTATCTATTTCATCGACTAACTCGTCACTGCGAGATCGGACTGAAAACCTGTATACCTTGATACCACAGGCTTCAACTCCCTGGATTTCGCGGCGAATAAAACTATGGCTAACCTTAGGATATTGATTGATAAGATAGGCGATCGCCATCGACATCACGAGCATAGTTAATGAACTCAGTAGACAATTCAGCAGACACTATCGACGCATACCATCGACGCTTAGGGGAGGCAGCCTAGGTGTTCAATCTGATCTGGGGATGATCTATCAACAGATTGTCCGTATTTCCTACGTCCTTCAAACCGGTATGGGAGCAGATGTCGGCTCTCTAGTACAGGTTTGACCCTGAGCATGGGCGATGACGACTGGGAAGCGGGATGTAGATGCAAGGCTCATGCCAGGTTCAACGTAACACCGAGTGGTTAGAAACTGCCAGATTTGGGGAGCAAATCAGTTTCATAGTACCCAGACCATCCTCGAACTGCTCAAGCATAGACTGAAGTTGGTCAGACGCTGTTGAATATGACGCTGTTGAATATACGGAGGTGCGATCGCTCCATCCAATACAAATCATGAAGTTTCGGCCCTCTGGGGTGCAATCTAAGGACAGCTAGGAGGTGACAGTATCCCCCTAGAGAGGTTACGGTAGGTGCGATCGCGATGGTGTAGCTGGTTCCGTGCCTCAGCTGAAACTGCCTGCTACGACTGCCTACTAAGCCTAGGCTCATCCAACGCGTTTAACCTTAGATCGGCCTGGGTGAATCACATGGGAGATTATTTTAGAAACATAATTGCTATATAAAACGTTAGTAAAGATAGGGGTGATTCGCCGACGTTCGATAGTGGTCTATGTAAAATACTGTTCACACCCATTCATCACTAAGCTTGCATTTAAACCTTATTGCTTAAGGACTTATGGTCACGATCCACAAAGCAGCATCTGGAGTTCCATGGGTTACCCAGACGCTCAATCAAGGAATGTTGGGTTTGCTGGGGCTGTCGGTGTGTTGGACTGCATCCCTCCTGACGGCAACTGCCGGTGTGGCGCAAGGTAGCGATCGCCTGCCGGTGCTTGAGCCTAATGGGTTGGACAGGGATACAGCTCTAGAAACATCTCCTGATCGAGAGCTGTCTGAGATGACACCCTCCGATCTCGCAACGTTGTCCGAGCTTCATCTGTCTAAGATCGATCTGGCCGACATCGATCTGGCCGACGCGGATCAATCGAACACTCATTGGGCAGAGGTTGATTCATTAGTCGAGGTTGATCCATTAAGCGATCGCGTTGCCCAAGCAGAGCCCATCGCCCAGGCAGAGCCTATCGCCCAGGCAAGCGATCGCCTCCCCGCCGTGGACTCAGGCACCTCTGAGACCGATTTCCCTCAGCGAACGCCGATCGAGACTGCCCCATTTCCAAGCCAACCGGTTCAACCCACGCCGTCTCAGGTAGCGCCGGTGTCTCCAGCCCCGGTGGTTGACCCTCGCTTCCCCTTTGTGAGAACCGACGATCGTAGCTTTTCCCTACCTCGCTCCTCCTCCTTTCCCTACATTTTGGGCACCGGTGACACCATTACCATTGACATCTTTGATGTACCGGAGTTTAGCGATGGGCAGTATGTCGTGGGTGTGGATGGTTCTATTAACTTGCCCTGGGTAGGGTCGGTTTACTTAGAGGGGCAAACCCTATCGAGTGCCGGTGCCTATTTAGAACAACTGTATGCGCCCTTCATTCGCGAGCCACTCATCGTGGTTGCCCTGGTTCAGCCGCGGCCCCTGCGCGTGAGTGTGGTGGGAGAAGTGACCCGCCCTGGTTCCTACACCATTAGCCCAGAGGCAGGGGCCACAACAGATTTAGGCGACGGGATTAGCCAGTGGGCCACCGCCATCAACGCCATTCAGCAGGCGGGTGGCATCACGCAGCTTGCCAATATTCGCAATATTGAAATTCGCCGAGGGCAGACCCTGCCCGGTGAGGAAAGCACCATTGAAGTGAATCTCTGGGAGTTTTTGCAGACCGGGAGCCTGCCCCAAGATATTACCTTGCGGGATGGAGACACGGTGTTGGTGCCTCGGGTCTCTGATCTCAATCAAGAAGAGCTTGGGGAAATCGCTACGGCCAACTTCTCACCGTTGTTTATCAACACCTACGTAGTTGGGGAAGTCGAAAACCCTGGAGCCGTGGCCCTGCCGCCCAATTCATCCCTCAACCAGGCGCTATTGGCTGCTGGTGGACGGGTGAGCAACCGGGCGGGGAGAGTCGATCTGATTCGCGTTAATCTGGATGGCAGTGTTGAGCGGCGGCGGATGTCGATCAGCTTTTCTGATCCAGTGAATGAAGATAGCAACCCCTCGCTACGCAATAACGACATTGTCGTGGTGCGGCGTTCAGCCCTGGCAGGCATTTTCGATGGCATCGAGTTTATCACGGCTCCGGTTCGCAATGTGTTTGGCTTGCTAGATGGGGTTCTAGACGTAAGAGATAGACTGGAGCGAAGAGATAATCTGAATGATGATGACGATGACGATGACGACGACGATGTATTCAATCCCCCGGATCCAGATGATCCGCCCCCTAATTTTGGGCTCTAGGCATGATTCCACCATGCCGGAGGGGTCAGATTAAGCTGGTTTCTTAACCACAGATTGGATGATTATTTCTCTTAAACTTCAGGGTGCAATGTTTAGAAAGGGTAGAGTGACATCAAGCATGGTGGATGGTATGCATCATCATTGATATTCCAAAACCATGAGATTTTGCACACTACTTATTTGAAGACTTAAGGAGTACGGTTGGAAGGTTAAACGTTAAATTGCTAGCATTTGCATATAGCATGGGGCGCGATCGCCCTTGCCAGCACCAACTGCTTGCCGTGACCTACCACCAGCCCTCTATTAAGCCTCCATTAAGACTGTGTTGACCTTGCACAATTTCAATAGCTCATTATGCAGCAGTCCCCAGCGAGTTACGACGATCTAAATACTGATGATCCCAAGGGCGGGTTGAAGCTTGGCCCCTACATTCGGATGATCAAGCGCAATCTCTGGATTGTGGTTGGAACAACTCTTTTGCTCGGGGGGGCTGCCTTTGTCAAAAGTACCTCCTCTGTACCCACCTACCAAGCTGGATTTCGTCTCTTGGTGGAGCCGGTGACGGCAGAAGCCCGATTAGTCGATCCATCAGCATTAACGCGGAATGGTGGTGGGATTAATCGAGGACAGGAGATTGACTACCCCACCCAGCTTGAAATTTTGAAAAGTCCAGCGATGCTGTGGCCGATCTACGAGCAGGTCAGTGAGCAGTTTCCAGAGTTTGCCTATATCCAGTTACAAAATGACCTCGTGGTGGAGCGATCGCCCCAAACCAAGATCATTGAAGTGACCTTCCTCGCCAACGATCCTAATTTGGTGCAGAAGGTACTGGATGAAACTTCTGCCAAGTATTTGCAATATAGCTTGGAAGAACGAAAAACCCGGATTGGCGAAGGGATTAACTTCATTGAGGCTCAGCGTCCCAGCTTGGAAGCGCGTACCAGTGAACTGCAAGATCGTCTGCAGGACCTGCAACAGCGGTTTTTTGTGAGTAATCCTGAAAACGAAAGCGCTCAACTGACAGAGCAACTGCGGGGCATTGTGTCGCAGCAGGTGGAAACCAGCCAATCATTGCGGGAGCAGCGGGAATATTATGCTTCTCTACAACGGCAGCTCAACCTCACCCCTAATCAAGCGATCGCTGCCTCCACGTTGAGTGAAGAGCCAGGGTATCAGGCCTTGCTGGCCCAGTTTCGAGAGCTAGAGGCCCAAATTGCGGTGGAGTCTGCCCGCTTTACAGAGTTGAGCCCCACTATTCAATCTCTACGGGAGCAGCAAAATAATATTGCGGGCCTCATGAATGCAACGGCCCAAAGTATTATTGGCCCTGCCTTGGGTGGTGAGTCTAGTAATCCCGAAGTTCAGGCTTTCCAAAACACCATCCGCCGGGGGCTAATTCAGCAGATGGTGGATACAGCCAATCTGATTGAACTGTTGGAAGTGCGGCAGGATGAGTTAGGACGATTGCGGTCAGCTGCAGAGGATCGGGTGCAAGATTTTCCAGCGATCGCCCGAGAGTATAACGAAATTCAGCGAGATTTAGAAATCACGACCCAAGCCCTAGATCAGCTCCTTGCTCAGCGGGAAACCCTGCGTCTAGAAGCGGCCCAAAGCACCGTGCCTTGGGAAGTTTTGTCTGCGCCACAAATTCCCTTGGATGAAAATGGTGAGCCGGTACCCGAGTCATCGAGTCCCATCGTCTTGCTGGCGGGCATCATGGGTGGAGCCATGCTAGGTGCTGGTTTGGCGTTCTTGCTCGAAAAATATCGCGATATCTATCACGTGGTGGAAGATATTGAGGATGCGGTGCCGGTGCCGGTGCTGTCCGTTGTGCCCCCCTGCCCCTTTGCCAACCAAGTCTTGTTCTATTCACCGGAGTCGTCCAATCTGAGGTCGTCGGAGCAAAGTTCGATTGTCGCCTTTCAGGAGGCCTTCAGCGAATTGTTTGCCGGATTACGCTTTCAGCAAAGCGGTACGATTCAGTCCTTAGCGGTATGTTCGGCAACGATGGGGGATGGCACCTCAACCATCGCGGCCAATTTGGCCCAAACCCTCGCATCCTCGGGCAAGCGAGTGCTGCTGGTGGATGCTAATTTCCGGGATCCAAGGCTGCATGAGTTTTTCGGCTTGTCCAATGGGAAAGGATTGGGTGATCTGCTCAAGTCGTCTCTGGAGCCAGAAGCGGTGATCCGCAATGCACCAACCGCTGAGCATTTGTCTATTTTGACCTCAGGAACGGTGATGCTGGATGCACCTAAGCTGTTGGGGTCGCCCAGAATGGAAGCCGTCAGCGATCGCTTAGCCGAAATGTTTGACGTGGTGATTTACGACGCTCCGCCCCTGCGCGACTATATGGACACGGTGTTCTTGTCTGACCATGTGGATGGCGTGCTGATGGCAGTGGCCCTGCGTCGCACTAAGCAATCAGCCGTGAACATAGCCTTAGAAAAATTGCAGGAATATTCCATTTCCCTGGTGGGTGTTGTGGCCAACTCACCCCTCAATCGCCATCGTCCAATTCAGCCTAGTTCGGCCAGGGCCACCAGCGAGGAACCCCTGTGGATGAAAACCGGGATCTCTGGTTCAGAAGCCGGAGGACTGTCGATCCAAGCTGCTGAGGGCAAGCCGGTGCCCCATGAATCCTAGGACGATTGAGTTCTAGGGATTGAGTTCTAGGGCGATCGCCCCCCGGATCCATCTAGGGCGATCGCCGCTGTAGCCAACGGTTAAACCAGCCCATGATGTTAACATCTCGCCGCAGCTGCTCTAGCTCTTGGCGATGCTGGCTGGCCAACGCCTGATAGTCTTGGGCCTGGATATGCTGCACCTCTCGATAGAGCGCTTCTTGATAAAACTCGTGGGTGGTTTGGTAGCGCTGTAAAACCTCGATTGCTTCGGGATGGGCATCAGCTTTGGGAATCACCCAATGGAATGGCTGGGAGGACATATCGGGTTGGGGATAGTGACAGCAGGGAGCAGGGGAAAGCGATCGCTCCTTGGGCGACTTGAGGGCAGATCGGATACCATTGAAAAACTGAATTCTAGATCTGAGGTCTAGACCTAAATCCCAATTCTGCATCCCAGTATAAACGGGAGCCTCTTTTCCAAACGCTGCAATCCTTACCGATTGCGACTTGGCCAGGCAGAACGCTGAAGGAAACCGTATGCCTCGCAAACGTAACGCGTCATCCCAACCCCCAGAAGCCTTGCCCTCTCCTGAGTCAGTGCAGATGGAGCTATCCACCGATCCGCCGGCATCGGTGGATGAGCCATCGGTGGACGAGCTGTCTGTAGAAAAACCGCCTGTAGAAAAGTCGTCTGTGGATAAGCGGTCTGGGGAGGGAGGCGATCGCTTTGATATTTCGTCGGATGCTTTGCAGACCAGTCCTGACCTATTTCCCAACGGCAAAACCACCACCCGCATGGCCTCGGCCCTGCCGATTTGGGAGGCCAGCAATATTCTCACCCAGCGCAAAGATCTGCCCTGGGGTGCCGATTCTAAGGGCAAACTTCGCTATGCCCGCAATGTGGAAAATGGCGAAGGGGCGGTACATTTTTGGGTCACGGAGCAAATTGAAGACGAGTCACCCGCCACGCTAGCGGGGGCCGCGGCCCTCGCGGTGATTGACACCTTTGATATTCGCGCCGCTTGTATGCATTTGATCTATGCGGCCCACGCCACCCAGATCGATCGCCCCTGGGAGCAAGAGTTCGTGATCAGCGATCGCCAGATTGAAGAATATCTGGGGCTGAAAAAGCGCACCGATAAGAACAAACAGCAGAAATTGGCGCTGATTCAAGAAATTGCCAAACAGCCCTGTAAAATCACCACCTTTGTGTCATGGCCCACCCAAAGCCGCATGAAGGGCTTCACGATTGAAGAAGGGCGTTTGTGGCATTTGCTGGGGACGCGCTACCACTACCAGCAGGATTTGTTTGGCAACAAAGAACTTTCTGGCGTGACGTTTATTGTGCGGGCGGGGCTCTGGGCTCGCTATTTTCTCAACGAAGAAGGGCGGCGCAACAAGAATGCCCTCTGTGAATACAGCACCTTGTCTAAGTCTTCCCTGCGGGATGTGATGAGCGTTTGGCATCATCGGGAAGGGGCGGCCCGCCTGATGGTGTGGCTGTTGTTTAAAACCCGATTAGAGCGCCAGGAGCCGATGTCGGTGATGACGCTCATGGATGTGGCGTTTGGGTCAGATCGGATTGAACAGGCGAAGCAAGATAGTCAATCCCGCAAGCGCTTTGCCAACCTATGGGATGAAACCCTGCATCTGCTGCAGGTTCGCGATTGGTGTATTCATTTTGATCCAGAAACCTATCCGCCGGAGCTACAGCCCTTAGGGTTGGGGCGATCGCGTCCGGGTCGCCCTCGGGGCTTTTTTGAGCACCTGCTGCAGGCCCAGCTCTGGATTACGCCCCTAGAAGACTGGCACGATAGTTCCATGACTCTGGATGACACCGAAGAGCTTGCCCCCGTTGAACCGGAGCCGGAGCCAGAACCCGAGCCAGACACCGGCCTCACCGGTGGGCAAATTAAGGCCATGCGCCTAGGCCATGGCTGGAGTCAACGGAAGCTGGCCGCCCTCACGGGGCTCAGTCAGGGATTAATTTCTCAGCTTGAAACCGGGGGGCGATCGCTCACCCCAGACAACTGCGATGCCCTATCCCGGATTTTTGAGCTCAATGACCCCATGACTGCCCATATCGAAGATGTGTTGCCTGAGGATTAGATGATCTTGAGGTGCATGATTGAGGTGCATGATCGAGCTCTATCCTATGCTGAAGATGTTCAGATCACCGCGTACAATGCAAGACTGCCTCATAGGTTGCACCACCTTAATGTGGACTGTTGTCCGGGGGTGTGAGGTGGATGGCTCAGATTGCTAGGAGTATTAATGGTGACCAATCTAAAACGTGCCCTGATTACCGGAATTACTGGACAAGATGGGTCCTACCTCAGTGAGCTGCTGCTCGACAAAGGCTATGAGGTGCATGGTATTATCCGCCGCACGTCTACGTTTAACACCGATCGCATTGATCATATTTACCAAGATCCCCACGATCAGCAGGCTCGCCTCTTCCTGCACTATGGCGATCTCACCGACGGCACCACCCTGCGCCGCATTCTGGAAGATGTGAAGCCGGTGGAGATCTACAACCTGGGAGCCCAATCCCATGTGCGCATTAGCTTTGATGCCCCAGAATATACGGTGGATTCTGTGGCGATGGGGACGCTGCGCCTGCTGGAAGCCATTCGCGATTATCAGCAGCGTACCGGCATTGAAGTGCGGTTTTACCAAGCGGGTTCATCGGAAATGTTTGGCCTGGTGCAGGATGTGCCCCAGCGGGAAACCACGCCGTTCTATCCCCGCAGTCCCTATGCCTGTGCCAAGGTCTATGCCCATTGGCAAACCATCAACTATCGTGAGTCGTATCAGCTCTATGCCTGCAATGGCATTTTGTTTAACCACGAGTCGCCTCGGCGGGGCGAAACCTTTGTCACCCGGAAGATCACCCGAGCGATCGCCCGCATTGTGGCCGGGCAGCAGTCCAAGCTGTACTTAGGAAACCTCGATGCTAAACGCGACTGGGGCTATGCCAAGGACTATGTGCAGGCCATGTGGCTGATGCTGCAGCAAGACCAGCCCGATGATTATGTGGTGGCAACCGGGGAAACCCACTCCGTGCGCGACTTCCTCAATCTGGCCTTTCGCTATGTCAATCTCAACTGGGAAGATTATGTGGAATTTGACGATCGCTACCTGCGACCCTCGGAGGTGGATCTGTTAATAGGCGATCCGACCAAAGCCAAGCAGCAGCTAGGTTGGCAGCCATCGGTCACCTTTCATCAACTGGTGGCGATTATGGTGGATGCCGATCTGCAAGTGCTAGGGCTCACCCACAGTAACGCTAACAGTGACGCCAACGGTGATTCAGACTATGCCACCGTGCGGCGATCGCTCCAGGATCCCCTAGTCAACTAGT
>RECH01000042.1 GCA_007694125.1 Leptolyngbya sp. DLM2.Bin15 | reverse complement strand
GCAGTCTGATGTCACTAGGGTGCAGAGGTTTATTGGGTGGCAAGGGCGATCGCTGGGCACAGTATCAACGAACCCTTGCTGCTCCATAACGATGAAGCTCAACGGCGGCAAATACTTTTGACCATCTATACTGCACAAGCCATAATCACAAATTCTTCTTCACTACCAGTTTTGACAAATTTCTCTACCTGCTCAAATCCTAACTGCTCCCACACTCGTTGTGCCCGCTTATTGAACTCCGCTATAGTCACTCGCAAGTGCTGTGCCCTATATTGCTTTGTCCCATACCTCACCACGGCTTGAGCATACTGCTTTCCACGTCCTCGACCGACTAAATCGGGTCGTATTCCCATGCCGATGTCAAGGGCCTCACTGCTGTACTCTCCACCTGGTACTTGACCATCTGATCCGAACGAGCAATAGCCTTCGAGTTTTCCTTGTAGATTTAAAATCGCATAAAAGGCGTTTTTTGAGTCAAGCAGATAGTGCAAGTCCTCTTGGATAGTATCGGCATCAAAATTGTAGCAGTCATATGGGGAAGCGTAGCGCCAGTTAAGGATCTCCAGTGCGTGTTCCTTCTCAAGTTGTCGAAATCTAAAGCTCACCTAAACATTCCTCAAAGCTGTTTGTTGATTAAAAATTTCTCCTCGCAGCATTGCAGTCTAACGTTGCCCATTACCCGTCGCCAATTACTTCTCGCACTCACCCGATCGTTTGGAGGCGATCGGGTGAGTGGGCGTTGTTAGGCGGTGCTGCCCACACTGTTTTTACCCACTTCATAACGAAGTTCAGCCATACCAGTGCTGATTTGGCGAACCGAGATCAGACGCAGGGTTGGACTCAGAACCCGGCGCGGAAACAGTTGCTTACCCTTACCCAAAGTAGCTGATCCAATCTGGACGATTAGCTCATCTAAAAGCCCAGCATCATAGAACTGCCCCGCCAAATCACCGCCGCCCACAATCCAGATGTTCTTGTCGCCCGCCGCCGCCCGTATTTCATTGTGAATGTGACGCACATCCCCTTTTACGAATTGAATGTCTGCGCCCTCAATGACCGGGAGATTGCGACTGGTGAATACCCAGACAGGCTGAGTGTACGGCCACGATGACCCGGTCTCGGCAGCGACTTTATCAGCATTGCGACCTATCCACGCATAGGTCGCCGATCCCATAGCCAATGCACCTACCTCAGCAATAAACTCTGGGTAGCTGGAGTCATTTAGGTCGCCAAGCGAAAATAGCCAGTCTAGCGAATCATCCTCGGTCGCGATGAACCCATCAAGGCTTGTGGCTGTGTAGTAATGAGTCTTCATAACTGTTTTCGCTTTCGATACCTAATTGTGACCACCTAACAACTTATTAGCTCGATTTAGTCTGCCTATATTCTCCATATGGGTTAGATAAGTAGACTATCCGCTGGCTAATCCCCTCAGAGGGTAGATAGACTGCTAATAATCTGCATAATAGCCCTCTAGATGGTAGATAGTCAGCAAAGATCTGCATATTTTTAGGTTTACGCCTCCTCTCCACCCACCTGATTGACCAGTGCCGGAGTGCCGGTGGGTTGCCAAAGGCGCTCTAACTAAGCAGGGGCGATCGCCCCCATCATCTTCATCGTTACCTCCAGCTCATCACGGTCTGCTGTAGCCCCGCCCGGGAAAACAGCGTATGGGCAGTTCGGGCGATCGCTAGAGGTAGACCTACCAGCCCCAGCCGGCGCTAGCCTACCCTTTGGCAGTGCATTGCCGGTACTGCCCGTCACCTTTGTCAAAGCAGGTCAGCGCCTGAGTTTTTTCACGATCACCTCCACTCTGGGCACCCCCTCGCGACATTCCCTTGCAAGAGATGCGCATCGAAAGTCTCTTCCCGGCTGATGCTGCTACCACGGAGCTGATGCGAACGATTTGAGGGCTAGGACATAAGATATGGGCTAGAACGCGATCGCCCCTTCCCCACACCCTTTCAACCATGCTGCTGCCCATCATCTCGATTGTTTCCCTACAGAGCATCTCGAAACACAAGCCCAGCCCTTAAAACGCAACATCCGCAGCAATCTCTTGCCAGCAAGCGGCCAAATCCTCCGCAGTAGAACTTTTAACACCGGCAAGGTTGAGTGGATAATCCACACTGTCTCGCTCGACCCAGCGCACTGCTGTGAACTGGCCATTGCTTGCCCTGACTATAAATCCAGACTCTCGGCATTCTGGAGCCGCAAGGTATAAGACTCCGGGGGCTACTTGATCGGGTCGCAATTCCTCGGGCTCATCCTGTACATTCCACATCCGCGTTTTGGCTACTGGTGAAATCGCATTCACGAGAATTCCATAATCTCTGCCTTCAAGCGCAAGCACATTCATCAAACCGATCTGTGCCATTTTTCCCATTGCGTAAGGCGCAAGACCACTGAGCGCATACTGCCAATAAATGGCTCTATCTGAAGTTGTCAGCACAATCCGTCCATAGTTTTGCTGTTTCATAATCGGAAAGGCGGCTTGAGCCAGCCATATTGGGGCCTCTACGTTAATGCTGATAGCGCGCTGTAAAAAATCAGGCGTCAGCTCTTGCACCGACTGATAGTCAACCCATCCAGCATTGTGGATCAAGATATCGAGGCGACCAAATTTTTCCAGCGTAGTTTTCACTAGACTGTGGCAGTTATCTCGACTATCAAGAATGACGTTGTTTGGAAACGCAACTCCACCTGCTTCTCGAATCTTGTTTGCAGCAGCGATCGCCACATTTAGATCAAATCCGGTTCCATCTGTGCTGACTCCTGCGTCATGCACAACGACATGCGCTCCTCTTTCCGCCAGCAGGTAGGCATAGGCTGCCCCCAAACCTCTCCCGCTCCCAGTGATGATCGCTACTTGACCGTCGAGTCGAATCACTTAATTTTCTCCTGACTAAAATTCTGAACCAGTGATGAGACATGCCTCATTTTTCTCACGATAGGAGACAGGTATTGGACTGTCCAATATATATTTGACTAAGATTAATAGGTTGGATGTATAAGTGTTATGGAATTACGGCACCTGCACTACTTCATCGCGGTGGCTGAGGAACTGCACTTTAGTCGAGCAGCAGAGCGGTTGTGCATTTCCCAACCCCCACTCAGTCAGCAGATTCGTAGTTTGGAAGATGAACTAGGTGTTAGGCTATTTGAACGAACGAAGCGGCACGTACAGTTGACTGAAGCAGGCAAAGTGCTTTTGGAGCGCTCCTATCTGGTGTTAGCGCAACTCGAACAGGCAATCGAAGCAACACAACGGGTAGGGCGGGGTGAGGTGGGACGCTTGGCGATTGGGTTTGTTGGCTCTGCCACGTATACTGTGCTGCTAGAGATTTTAAGTGCCTTTCGAGCACAGTTCCCTGCAGTAGAACTGCAATTGCGCGAACTGACGACTGCTCAACAAATTCAAGCCCTGCATGACAAACAGGTTGATATCGGCATTGTTCGTTCTGCCATCAGCGAGCCAGGTTTGAGTGTGGAGCTCCTTTTGCCAGAATCATTAGTTTTGGCGTTGCCAGAAGCCCACCCGTTATCTACCCAGACTGAAGTGTCTCTCAGCACGTTGGCAGATGAACTATTTATCCTATTTCCTGCTAAGATGGGCCCCGTCTTTTATAAGCAGATTATTCACAGTTGTCAACAAGCTGGATTCCGTCCGAAAGTGGCTCAAGAGGCTGTTCAGATGCAGACAATCATCGGTTTAGTTGCAGCAGGGCTGGGCATTGCGATTGTTCCTGCTTCTTTGCAAAATTTTCACAGAAACGGAGTCATCTACAGACCCTTACAAGAACAGATTCCTCAAACCGGACTTTATCTAGCTTGGCGTCAGCATGATTCCTCCCCAGTCATAAGCGCATTTCTCAACTTGGCACGGAAGACGGCAAAATGTGAGCCAACTCGGGATGATACTTGAGCAACTAAGGATCGATCACCTCATCTAACAGCGTTTTCAAGTACTGATTTGAGTAACAACCTGAAGCGGCATAACTTTCCCCTTCAGCGGCGGCAAGTAAACTCAAACTCAGTACAAGGATTTGTATCCGTCCGCGGCAAGGGGGTTGTTATATCAAGTCGGAATGAATGACCATGATATTAATAAGTGACGGGCTATAGTCGCAATTGGATTTACGAACTAGTCCGTGACTACAATGCCC
>RECH01000183.1 GCA_007694125.1 Leptolyngbya sp. DLM2.Bin15 | reverse complement strand
GATGATTCGGTTTATGTTCAGGAACGTTGCCCTTGCTGTCCTGTTTGGAAAGCAGCTTGGGGAAGCTATTAGGAGCGATCACAATTAGATGTCACCTTACAGCAAGATTAGCTGATAAGCGATCGTGTTCTGCCAGATAAAGCACAAAAACAACCCTTGCTGTGCTGGATTAACGTGGCTACACAGGTGGGGATTCCCGAACACATGCCACCCCATGACGGTTAGCCTAGGGGAACTCGGCTGCCCCCATGCAGTACACATCCTGGTTTTTAGGCAGAGCAAGGATGTGTACTCAATTAGCATGGTGAAATCAAAATGACGATAGATTTCTGGAATGCTAAACCCCTGCCTTTAACCCACTTCATGGCAACCCTTGAGCCGTCAGGGAGAATCTAGAGCGCAACTAAACTTGCCTAAGCGCTATCCTATCATTATCTTATACGATTTAACTTCTCTTGGTGATGATCAAGACATGAAAATTTTAACAATCATGGGCCAGGGGATTACCCAGCCCACGATCAGCATAGTCTAGAACGTCCTATGGGGATCATGGTTGAAATGGTTTAGAAGGTTGATTCAGCAAGGGTTGTAGGGTTGAGTCTTGGCTGAGATAGACCTGAGATCCATCTCCCTCATTCCCTTTCTCGGAGGGATTTAGAGATGAAGGAGTTGTCCTGATCGTTGAGGATTTAAGCATGGATGGAATTGGGATGTTGAACAATCTGGTGCAGTGCCCTCCTTGCTCAATAGCGGCCCATGGGATCTCATGTTGGCGAACAGAGTGATCAATAGTTAATAAGTCGTACATAAAAACAGCCATTTGTCTCTAGCCATTTGGCTAATTATGAACTTCGGGGTTGTCCAGGGGGCTACAGGGGGCATGATTAAACCTAGGGGTTTCAACGGAGGTTTCTCAGGCGGAACCATGACACAGCCTGAGCAGACTCATGCCCTCGGGATTTGAACAGCTAGGCGTTGAATGCTCTTCGCGATCAGGTTGCACGATTAGACGGTTATGGAATGAGTTAGATGTTGTAGGAGAATAGAGCCTATGCAGATGGACAGCTATCAATCCAGCCATCAATCCAGCATGAATCCTACCTGACATGTCTAAAGGCGATCGCCCGTGTCTGCGTCAAATAGGTAAAACCGATGCATATCCATCACCATCATCACCGATTCCCCAATCTGTAGGCGGCTGCGTGGATCCACCCGAGCAACCAAATCTTGTCCATCGGTTGTGGTGAGGTAAAGGACAATCTCGTTGCCCATGAGCTCGATGACGGAGACGGTGGCTGGCACCGACAGCGGCACAATACCAGGCGGCACATAGTCCGGCACATGGAGGCTTTCTGGACGCACCCCAAAGATGATAGGGCGATCGCGGTAGGGGGCATAGGTGGCGCAAAGATGGGTGGGGATAGCAAGCTGAAACGCATCGGTGGCGATCGCTAGGTGATCGCCTTCACCCACCAAGCGAGCCTTGAGAAAGTTCATCGCCGGACTGCCCATAAATCCAGCTACAAACGTATTGCGAGGTTCGTCATAGAGGGTTTGGGGAGTGCCGACCTGCTGCAAAATTCCCTGATTCATCACGGCAATCCGGGAGCCTAGGGTCATAGCCTCCACCTGATCATGGGTGACATAGACAAAGGTGGTACCCAACTGGCGATGTAGCTTACTTAACTCCGTGCGGGCCTGCACACGCAGCTTGGCATCTAGATTGGAGAGCGGTTCATCCATCAAAAATACCGACGGATTACGCACAATGGCGCGTCCTACCGCCACCCGTTGCCGCTGTCCTCCAGATAATTGCCGAGGGCGGCGATCGAGCAGAGATTCAATATCTAACTGTTGAGCCGCGCTGTGGATGCGTTGATGAATTTCGGCCTTGGGCACTTTCTGCAGTTGCAGACTGAAGGCCATATTTTCAAACACGGTCATGTGGGGATAGAGCGCGTAGGACTGAAAGACCATGGCGATATCTCGTTCCCGTGCAGGCACATCGTTCATGCGCTGCTCATCAATATAAAGGTTGCCTTGGCTAATGTCTTCTAATCCTGCCAACATCCGCAGAGATGTGGTCTTTCCACAGCCCGATGGCCCAACCAGGACTAAAAATTCTCCATCAGCAATTTCTAAGTTCAGTTCCTTCACAGCAAAGGAGTTGCCATATTGCTTACTAACCGATTCAAACCTAACGTTAGACATAACTTCAGCTCAATGAGTATTCCGTCGATTCACGTTGATGGACAGCCGTGATGGTCTTGGCAGGATGCGATCGCTTAAGACCAAGTTCCGGTTGCCATCGCAACACCTAAGTGACACTTATAGGATATTTAAATGTGTCAAGGTTAGCTACCTATGACCTTCATAGCATGATGGGGTTAGAAAGACTGAGACTTAAAGTGGGCATAAACGAACATTAATAATGTTGTGAAAAGATGTTGTGGGCAAGCACTGAGCGCCAATCTCAACAGGGTAACCATGCTTGGTGCCGCGTTGTAGGTCGAGCTGTTCTTGACTGTCCCACCCTATGAATTAGCATCTTTCACTAGGCAGATATGAGAACACATCGATGGTTTAGACGGGACATGGTGATGGTGGCAGCAGTGTTGATGGCTGTTTCCCTGATGGCGCAAGCCTGCGGAACACCGGATGCAGGCACCCAGGATGTGTCGGCGCAAGATGTGACCGAGCAGACAGATGGGGCAGCTATTCCCGTACGCATGTGGATTGCATTTACAGACTATCGACTGGATTGGGCGCGGGAAAAGGCGGCGGAGTTTAATCAACTCTATCCCGACTATGAGGTGATCATTGATGGCTACCCCGATTACGAAACCTTGTTTGACTCTGCCCTGTTAGCGTCTGAACAGGGCAACCCTCCGGCCATCATGCATTTCTTTGAGGCGGCAACGCAAGAAATTCGCGATGCGGTGAATCCAGCGGGCGATCCGTTGGTGACATCCGTGGCGGGGGCGATCGCGGGTCGTCGTGACATCAATGGCGTGCCGGTGATCTTGGAAGACATCGTCAGTGCGCCGCGCAACTACTACACCGTGGACGGTGAATTCCAATCCATGCCTTGGAACACCTCGTCTACGGTGCTGTTTAGCAATGCGGATATGCTAGAGGCGGCGGGCATTGAGGCCCCGCCAGCCACGTGGGCTGACGTGGAAGCAGCCTGTGCCCAGATCCTGGCCTTGCCCGATGCTCCCAGCAACTGCATCACCTGGCCCAACCATAGCTGGATTGTGGAGCAGGCCATGGCTCAGCAAAACGAGCTGTTGGCCAATGAAGACAATGGTCGCAGCGGTCGCGCCGATCAGGTATTTCTCAACAGTCCTGGCATGACCAGCTTCATGACCTGGTGGAAGGCCCTGAATGACCAAAATTACTATGTCTATACGGGGTCTCAACGCGATTGGGATGGCACTCGTAATGCCTTTATTGCTAAGCAAGTGGCATTTTTGCTGACCAGCAGCTCAGACACCACCGATATTACCGACTCGGGGCAGGCAGCCGGTTTTGACGTGGTGGCTAGCTTTATGCCCTACAACCAAGATGTGGGCCGCAGCGGCAACGTGATTGGCGGGGCAACCCTCTGGCTGGTGGATGGACTGGAGCAAGCTACCGAAGATGGCGCGTTGATGTTCATGAACTGGTTTAACAATCCAGAAAACGCTGCGGAGTGGCACAAAATCACCGGCTATATTCCCATCACCAACGGAGCGATCGCCCTGTTGGAGCAAGAGGGTTGGTATGAGCAGAACCCCAATAGTAAGGTGGCGAGTGATCAACTGGCTGAGTCTCAAACCACACCGGCAACCTTGGGCGTGCTGGCTGGCAACTTTGTCGCCATTCGTGATGTGGTCACCAGTACGGCGGAGCAACTCTTGGTGACGCCGGGGCGGTCGGTGGATGAGGCATTGGAGACTGCTAACCAACAGGCCAACCGCTTGTTGGACGACTACAACGCCCTGCAGGCTGAGTAGTTGGTCTCTCGCTGCAACCCTCCTCATCTGACTCAGCAAAAACTAAACTCAAGGTCTCTTTTGCTCAAGGGGGAATGGGTGCATCCCACTTTTGTAACCCTCACCCTAAATCCCTCTTCCAAGTCCTTTTTTGGGAGAAGGGGTTGGGGGATGAGGGTCAACTTGCGAAACTGGGATGC
>RECH01000189.1 GCA_007694125.1 Leptolyngbya sp. DLM2.Bin15 | reverse complement strand
TGATCCGTCGGGGGTTGCTTTGTTACATAATTAGAAAAATACGGCGTTGCTGAATATTGTTCTATTGGACAATGCTTGCTCACCTGTCACATAGGGGTGCTGTAGTTTCTTATTCGATTTCATCGGCTTGGAGCATATCGCGGACTAAAATAACGGTGCAGGAGCTGTGGCGAGCGATCGCTTCTGGAATATTCCCTTGAATCACCTGTTTCAGCAGACTTTCTCGACTAGCTCCTAACACAATCACATCACAATGTTCTTCCTGGGCCAGGGTGACAATCGAATCAGCGATCGCATCGTTGACGATGGCGCGGGGAATGACGGGATAGGGTAAATAACGCCGCAGCTGCTCCACGGCACTCTGCAAGACAGACATATCGGTTGCCCCCTTGGCGGTGGGAAAAATTTGGCATACCCGCACCAAGGGAGCTTGCCCTAGGCTCAGGAGGGGGGGCAGCAATTTTAGGGCAGCTTGGGCATTGGGGCCACCGGCCACCGGCAGCAGCCAGCGGTTGAAGCTGGGGGTTTCGCTGAGGCGCACGAGGAGCACTTCACAGGCAGCTTGGCGAATCACCGTATCAACGACGTTGCCGAAGACGCGACCGGGGGTTGAGGTATTGCCTTTCCAGCCCATTAAAATCAGGTCAATATGTCGATCTTTGACGGTTTCCAGCATGGCATGGGCGGCATCGTGGGCTACCCGAATTTGGGTATGCACGGGAATGCCCCAGGATCGTCCTAGGGATTCGGCCTGACGCAGGAGGCGACGGCTGGCGGTGGTGCGGACGGTGGCTTCGGAGGGCGGAGTACCGCGGGGGACGTGGATCACCTGCAGGCAATCTAGCTCGTAGTTGCGATCGCGGGCCAGCACGATGGCCAGCTTGAGCAGCAGCGGCCCAGTTTGGGGATTGCTCAGGGGTACCAGCAGCCGGCCTTGCCCCGTGGAGGGCGATCGCGTTTGGTAGACCACGTAGGAGGGTTCGGGCTGGGGGCCAAAGGAGGAGAGTTCGCCGCTGAGCTGGTCGGACTCGGCGCGGATAATGTCGGCGCGGGTGATGATGCCGACAAGGCGCTGGCGATCGGTAACCGGCAGGCGGCTGAGTTTGAAGCGATTGAGTAAATATAGAACATGCACCAGGGAATCGTGGGGCGATACGGTGACGGGTTGGGGGGTCATAATATCCATCAGCCGCAGGTGGCTGGTGGCCACATTGCGCCGGGAGGCATCGGCCAGGTCGGACTGGGTGACAATGCCCACGAGTTTGCCTTGGTCAACGACGGGGAAGCCACGATGGTGCGATCGCGAGAAGGCCTGGATGACCTCTGTCAAAGGCATTTCGCTAGATAGGGTTTCAACCCGCCGCTGCATGAAGGTTTCAGCAGATAGGTTAGCTAGGCTGGTATCTTGATTCTCTAGCTTATGGAGGTCGATGCCCTGCATGGTCAGCAGTCGGTTGTAGAGGGAACCGCTGACCAGACGTTCCGACACTAGATAGGCGCTGACGGAGCCGATCATCAACGGCAGAACGAGGTTAAAGTCCGACACCATTTCAAACACAATCACGATGGCGGTGATCGGCCCTCGGGTGATGGCGCTAAAAAAGGCTCCCATGCCAGCTAGGGCGTAGGTGGTGGCGGAGGTGAGTTCTAAGCCAGGGGCGATCGCTCCCCCCACAGCCCCTTCCACGGTATGGCTGAAGAGGCCTACAAGGTAGCCTAGGGAGGAGCCGAGGAGCAGAGCTGGGGCAAAAATTCCTCCGGGTGCGCCGGAGCCGTAGGCCACTAAGGTCAGCAAAAATTTCACGCTAAAGGCCAGCAGCGGCAGCCGCCAGCCCTGGCCCGTGCCAATTAGGAAGTCGCGCAGGCCGGTATTATCGCGAAATTCGGGGGGCAGCAGTACCACGATCACCCCGGATAGTAGGCCAGCGATCGCTACTTTCCAAGGCAGTCCTAACCCTCGAAAGCGGCGGTTAATAGCCAGGCTCAGGAAAATGCCGTGGCTAAATAAGGTGCCGAGGAGGCCTGCTAGGGCTCCCAACAGGATAAAAAACGGTACGTCGATCAGGGAAAAATTGATATCTAGGGTGCTGATGGGGCCAATGCCTAGCCCCTGCCCGCCCAGCACCCGTGAGACAACTGCGCCTACAAAGGAGGCCAGGATCGCTGTACCCAGGGTGAGGCCAGAAAAGTCCTGGAGCAATTCCTCAACCACAAACAGCACCCCGGCAATGGGGGCATTAAACCCGGCGGCAAGCCCAGCGGCTGCGCCAGCGGCCAAGAGCTGCCGCCGGTATTCTGGCGAGGTGGGAATCCAATGGCTGAGCTGGGAGGCTAGGGCAGCTCCAATCTGGACGGTGGGCCCCTGTCGCCCTAGGGTAAATCCTGATCCCAAGATCAAGATGACGCTAAACATTTTCACGATCGCCACCCGTAGGTTGAGGGCGATGGGAACTTGGCTGAGGGCGGCCTTCACCTGGGGAATGCCGCTGCCGGCTGCTTCTGGAGACAAGCGCTGCACCAAGAGACCGGCTAGACCGCCGCCGATGAGTCCCACCAGCGGTAAGACAATCCAAGCGGGATATTGGTGGGAAAGTTGAATCCGCCAGCCGCCTAGCCAACCGGCTCCATGCTTTAGGGTGACGGCGGCCAAACCCGACACTACTCCAATGACACAGGCTTCGACAATGGCAATCTGTTTGGTGTCTCCCAGGAGGGGACGAAACCACTTAGCAAGGGAATGAAGCTGCATGGATAGCACACATAGGTTGGGAGAGCATGTCCGATCATCAACAGGACTGGCGATGCCGCTCCATGGCGCAGGGGCGATCGCCTACCGCTGAACCGCTGCCGGCCGGCGAGGGGCGATCGCTAGCCCCAACACCACCAGCACCCCAATGACCACGGCTCCTACCCCAAGGGGACTGAGCACCCAAAAGGTCACGTCAATGTGGTTGGCCGCATCGAGGCGCAGAGACCAGGTGAGTTGATCGGCCTCTTGGCGACTGGGGGGGAGGGAATTAGAACTGATTCGGGCTCCCCAGGGAGTGTTCAGGGTAAATTGCCAGTCCATCACAGATTGTAGGGGTAGCCACACGGAGGTTTGATCCGTCCAAAGCGATCGCAGATCCAAATCGTAGACTAGCCGATTGCGCTGTACCACAACCAGGTTGCGTTCCTGCACGATTAATTGAGACTGCCCGGCGGAGGCGGGACGGTCGAGACCGCTGAGGTTGGCTAGGGCATCGGGGGAGAAAATCTGTTGGCCAATGTGATTGAATTTGTCTTGAAGATCGGCTCCGTTGTGGAACGGGATGCGGATCTGCCAGCCGTCCTCTGTGCGGGATTGGCTAGCTTCTGGGAGGGTGGCCAGGCGATCGCCCACCGCATTGAGCCATTGCTCGGCGGTAAACCGCTGGAGTTGACTGAGTCCAGGATTGAGGTGAACCTGCTGCACTAAGGTGCCATGCACCTGATCCCGATAGTCAATGCCAGATTCTGCTTCCACGCAGCCCGATAGACCCACAGCCATCACCAGGGCGATCGCCACCCAGAGCCGCCGCCAGCCGTGATTTTTTATGCTCATCCTTACATCCCCATTGACCCTCACCTGCAGCATCCTACCTCTAGATGAACCATGCTAAACCACCGAGGGTGAGGGCGATCGCCCCCAACGCCACCCAAACGAAGCGATTATCCTCGGTGTTGACTTGGCTCCAATCCATCGGCTCGGGCTCAGGTTTGGGACGGGGTTTTGACGGGCGGCTTGAGGAGGGACGATAGGACGATACGCCCTGCCCGACGGTAGAGGATCCTTCCTCTAGGTTGCCGAGGTCAGGGATGGGCGTGATCCATTCAGGACGGGTTTTGAGGCGGGGCGCTTTGAGGATATAAAGCAATCGCCGCCCCTGCTTGCTGGTGGTGTAGTCTGGATGGCGGCTGAGGGTTTCACAAAGGGCGATCGCCTCCTCCCGTAGACCCGCCGCTTCGTAGGCCGTCACCAGCCACATTTGCACTTCACCGCCCAAGGGAGAGATGCGATTCACTAAAGCCGTGGCTTTTTCAAGGTGCTCGATGGCAGTGCGGTACTGCCCGCGCTCAAAGGCATCTTTGCCCAAGAGGTAGAAGCGTTGAATCAGGTCTGGTTTTTCAGTCGTCACAGTGATGGGTGGCTTAGATAGGTAGCTTAACAACAGTGACCCCATGGGGCGCGATCGCCTGCCGAGCGGGAACCTCTGTCCCTGCATGAGATGTCTTTAAACTGTAGCAAGAACTTTGACCTAGCGCGTTAGGCTAGAACTAGGCTGAATGAGACCCTGCTGTGCGCTACCTCCATTGAGATTCATGAGATTTCCTATCTCAATCAACTCCTAAATCAACTCCGAGGTTTATCATGCATACCCCATCTGTCCGCCCGTCCCGCCTGTCTTGGCTGCATCGTTCAGGGCGATCGCTGCCCCTATGGCTTGGGCTTATGGGTGTCGTGGCTGCGCCCGCGGCGGCCCAAGCCTATCCGCATGTTCCTGTCGAAAGCACGACGCAACTGGCTCAGGTGTACACCAATCGCTCCACCACCAGTATTTCAGGAAGCACGGTGATTGTGATTGATGGCGATCGCTCTAGCTATTCCTACGACTCCACGCCGTCATGGTATCCCAGCACCGTGCGCTGGTCTACTCCCAGCCGCCAGCCCAGTGCCTCCCCCACCATTACCCGCAGTCGAATTGAAGATTCGGTGCTGATTAACCCAACGATTATTGACAGCCGGATTGAAGATTCGGTGTTGATTAACCCCCGATTTGAAGACACCTACCGCCCCCGCAGTTCTCCTACCTATTCCACAGGGGGCAGTATCCGTCCAGGCTGCTATGTGATGGCCCATTTACGCGCTGCTTGCCAATAGCGATCCCTCGTGCCCCGGCAATCGCTACACTAGATGCATATCGATCGCCGCGACATGAAACCGATGATGCATCATGCCTCGATCCGCACTGCGAATATTCATCAAGCGATCGCTTTTTATGAACAGCTAGGGTTTGGGGTCACAGAACGCTTCACGGCGGGCATTACCCTAGCCTGCTGGATGGAAGGATTGGGTGGGCGGATTGAGCTGCTGCAGGTGCCCGAGCCCAAGCCGGCGGCGGATGCCTTCAGCGATGAGCATTACACTGGGTACTATCATCTATCGTTTGATCTCACCGATCAGGTCGATAGCCTACCCCAGTGGCTGGCGGATTTAGACCAGCGGCTGCCTGCCGATTTGGCACCGCTGCAGGTCTTGCTGCCGCCCACGCAGCAAATCATTGGAGCGGCGGTGTATGAAGTGGCGTTTATCGCTGATGCCGATGGTTTGCCCCTAGAATTTTTGCGGAAACAAGGGCAGGCCATGGGCATCTCTGCCTAAGATTGGGCATTCTGTCACTAGTCCCCGTTTATTGAGGGCGATCGCGCCCACACCGTTGGTACCTTCTGCGCTATGTCAATTCATCAGATTGAACGATTTGCTGACAATTGGAGCTATCTGAGAACTGAATTGAGCTGGCTAGATCACGTCTTGATGGCGGCGGTGGCCCGGCAGCGGAAGCAAACGAAAGAGGTTGATCGCATTGCCCAAAATAAAGCCGATCGCGTCTCTAGTCATTGGTGGCAGGGCATTGTATCCCTAGAGGGCAAGGCGGCCTATGATGATTGCCGCAAGCCGCCGGTCAGTGCTTCGACGCCCAAGCTAGGCTATCAGCAACAGCTTGAACTGCGGGTGCAGGCAAGTCAGTCCACGGGGGTACTGCTGGCACTGCCCCTACTACGCGATCGCTTAAATCTGACGGTATTTGAGAAAAATTTGAGCCTGCTGTGCCTGGCTCCGGAGATCAATCGTCGCTATGCCCGGATTTATCGCTACCTGAAGGGTGATGACGAGATCATGCCCAATGATCTGCCGACGATTGACCTGGTGCTGCGCCTCCTCTGCCGCAATGATACGGAGTGGAGCCAGGCCCGCCGATCGTTCACATCGGAGGCGGTGCTGGTGCGGCGGGGGCTGCTAGAAATTCCCACCCGCAGCCATGATACCCGCCTCAATGCCGTTGTGCGTCTGGCGGATCCGCTGGTCGATTTTCTCTTGAGCGATCGCCCCACGGCGGCTGACCTGGATGAGGTTCTAGATGCAATCCATCCGATCATGGAGTCCGACGGTTCACCTTTTGTGGCAGCAGGGTCTTTCTCCTCGGCAGGGATTCCCCTATCTGGCTTTGAATCGTTCATCCCCGAGTCGTACCTAACCCAGCAGGCCACCGTCACCTGGTCTGACTTGGTGTTGCCCCCATCGCTCCTAGCAGCCTTGAAGCCGATCGCCGATCGCTTGCAGGTGCAGCCCCAGGTTGCCCAACAGTGGCAGGACACAGCCGGGGCAGAGGCGTTAAAGCTTGGACAGGTGATGGCGCTCACCGGCGCAGCGGGAACCGGTAAGATGAGCGTCGTGCAGGCGATCGCTCACCAGCAGCCCACCGCAGTCGCCTGGCTTGATCTAGCCCAAGTTAACCCTGACCGGGCCGCATCGGTGCTGCAAGATATGGCCACCCAAGCGCCCTCCGTGCTCATGCTGAAATCTGCCCATCTCTGGTTTGGGCGATTGGCCCCAGTCAGTCGCGCAGAGCTACATCGTTTCCTGGCTTTGCGACGACAGCAGCCCAGCCTCACGGTACTGGTCACGCAGCGTCCAGACGCCATCACGCCCTACTGGCGTCGTCAGATCGATCAGCAGATTGCGATTCCCATGCCCACGGCCAGCGATCGCCTCTTGCTGTGGCAGCGGGCTTTTCCGCCATCCATACCCTTGGGGGATCTGCCTTGGCAGTGGCTGGCGGATCAGTTTCCAATCAGTGGGGGACATATTCGAGCGATCGCCCATGAAGCTAGTCTCTGTGCGGCTCTTGACCCATCATCCCCCCTGCATATAGGACACCTGCTGCAAGCTTTGATCAACGATCATCAATCTCTAACCCTCGAATCTATTGACCAAGCCCGTTATACTTGCTCAGGAAGGTAAAAACCTGTCTGATTCCTATGGTCTTATTAGACTACAGGCTCGTTGCCCATGGGCCATAGGGACGCGATCATGCTGGTGACGTCAAGACCGTGGGGTCGACGTCGCTCAGGTTGGCCGTGACGCCGGACATGTTTGGGGCGACCCAAGAAACCTCCAGCCCACTTGCCTAGCGATTGGGGGGGGAAGATGTCAACACCCGTCTGCAGGTATCCGATAATAACCGTGATTCATTATCCTTCGGAAGGACTAGATCAATCTACTAGGACGCGCCCTATGTCTTTTTTCCGCTACTTTTTGACCTCAAGTATCGGGACTGTTCTGGTACTCAGTGCGGTCATGACGCCCGCAGCCCGGGCCGAGATGTCATCATCAGAAACCTCGTCGTCTACGGGGCAGCCTGCTCTTGATGATGCGTCCTCTATCGGAGGGGCTGTTGGTGGGATCTATCGAGCGATCGCTGCCCCAGCCGATGTGGTCGATGGAGATTCAGGAGAGCATGAAGACGTCCTAGATGTTGCTCAAGCTGGCGATGGCTTACCTGATCTAGAACCCCAAGATACGGATGACCTCAGAATTGAACCCGCGCCAGAGGAGTTGGATACTCCTCCCGATGGAGATGCTTCCCCGGATGGAGAAGAGGCCTCTCCTGACCTAGACGATGAGGTAGAGGAGCCTGAGCCCCCCATGAGCGATCGCCCCTCGCTGATCCCGTCGGCTGCCAACACCGTCGATGTACCTGAATACCTCAATCCATCACCCAATCGACTCTCCTATCCCACAACTGCCGAGGAAGTCGAGATTGTTGAAACGACCCCCATTAGTCTCGAACAAGCGATTGAACTGGCTCGCCGCAATAGCACCACGCTACAAGAGGCGCTCCTCAACCTAGAGGTGTCTGAGGCTGCTTTACGCCAAGCTCAAGCGGCTAATTTGCCTACCCTGGATGCCCAGGGCAGTATTGTCCGGCAAGATGTCAATGATCAAGCGCCACCGCCCTTGTTTGGTGAAGAACCCAGTTCCGTCACCACCACCTTGGGAGGTGCCCTTGTCCTCAACTACGATATTTTTACCTCCGGGCAGCGATCGGCGTTGATTCGAGCGGCAGAATATCGCGTGCGGTTTCAGGAACTGCAGGTAGAGGTGATTACAGAGCAGCTTAAATTAGACGTCACCAATGCCTACTATGATCTGCAAGAATCCGATGAGCAGGTGCGGATTGATCGCAGTGCCCTAGAGCGGGCTGAGCAAAGTTTAAGGGATGCTGAGGCCTTGGAACGAGCAGGGGTGGGGACTCGCTTCTCGGTGCTCACGGCCCAAGTGGATGTCGCCAATTCTCGCCAAGCGCTCTTTCGCTCCCTCAGTAATCAGCAAATTACTCGCCGGGAGATCACGCGGTTGCTGAACCTAGCTCAGGTGGTCAATGTGTCGGCAGCGGATGTAGTGGAGCCTGTGGCAGATTGGCCTCTGTCGTTAGAAGACACGATCACCTTGTCCTATCAAAATCGGGCGGAGTTGGAGCAACAGTTAATTCAGCGAGATATTAGCGATCGCCTCCGTCGGGCTGAATTAGCGGCTCTTGGGCCACAGCTTTCTGCATTTGCTCGCTATGATGTCCAGAATTTACTAGGCGAGACTGATACAGCCAGCGATCGCGAGGTCTATCAAGTGGGCTTGCAGGTCAATATGCGTTTATTTGACGGTGGTGCTGCTCGTGCCGCAGCCCGCCAAGAAGAACGCAATATGGAACTTGCGGAGAATTCCTTTACCAATGCCCGCAACCAAATTCGCTTTCAGGTGGAACAGGCCTATTACAACCTACAGGCCAATCGGCAAAGTATCCAAACGGCAACCCTAGCTGTTGAGACAGCCACAGAGGCGTTACGCCTGGCCCGTCTGCGGTTCCAAGCGGGCATTGAAACCCAAACCGATGTGCTGCTGGCGCAAACGGATTTAACCCAAGCGGAAGTGAACCTCCTGCGGGCAATTTTGGACTACAACCGAGCTGTAGCTGTGCTCCGTCGATCAGTGAGCAACTTCCCCGATAGTGATCTCTCCGATCGCCCTTAGGAAAGTTGTTCGATCGAGTCATAGTTCTAGGTTTGAGATCTAGATCAAGCCTAGCTTTAGGCTGGGTTTTGGGGAAGCAGATGCAGGAAACGTGACGTCGAGATTGCCATGACGTGTGGCAACCTAAGTTCAGGTCAAGCGCGACCTCTCCTAAACGTCGTTTGGCTATAGCCCGCTCAAGGTTATGGCTCTAATCGGAATTTGGATCCACCTGCTTCAACCCTTCGCAGTTGAGGAATTGCATAACCCACAATACCTATGAGTAATAACCCGATCGAGGTTATGACATATAGCAGTGCCATCCCTGCTCCTGCTCCTGTGACCAGGATCGGACTGAAGAGATCTGCCAAACGACCACTAGACTGCATAGCTGGCTCTAAGACGCGATCGGCTAAAGGGCCAGCGATCAGGGTAGCTCCGGCACTCACCACCTGCTGCACTACGGCATTGGCAGCAAACACTCGACCCTGATGATCTGGGGCAATTTGGGTCATCCAGAGGGCGGTTTCAGAACTGCCCAGCAGCGGAAAATTCAGCGATGAGCAAAACTGGGCGGGCACCCAAACTTGAGGCGATCGCCCTAGACCAAACACGGTTTTGCTCAACCCCGCGCCGATGAAGCCGGCCACCATGCCTCGCACCCGGCGCTTGGGGCCACCCCACAGGCTGAGCACCATTGCTCCGACCACACCGCCCATGCCCGCCGCTGATGCCGTACTGGCCAGCACCTGGGCACTACCGTTGGAGCGAGCCAAAATCATCGGGTCGTAGACCGCGCCCCCAACATCGTGGAAGAACCAGAATAGGGTGCTAATCACCAGCAATGCCCGTAAGCTCGGCTGTCGCCATACTTCGCGAAAGCCAAAGGTGAGCTTAGCAAATCGGGTTTCGAGGTTAGCGTTAGGGCGCGGTGGGGGCTGGGGGATATGGCAAAGGAGGAGGGTGGCGATCGCACCCCCAAAGCTGACTAAATCAATCCCCGCAATCCCCAGCAGGCCGATTTGCGGGTAGAGCACCCCCGCTAAGGCCGGGCCAAAGATGGCGGCTCCATAGTGCACTGCTGAATTCATGCTGTTGGCTCGCGTCAGTTGTGAGGGCGGCACCAGGGTCGAGATCGAGGTTTGATAGGCCAAACTCTGCACTTGGCCAAAGCCGCCATTCAGAGTGGCTGCACCATATAAATGCCAGATATGCAGGTTGTCGGTCAGATACAGTAGGGCAATTCCCACTGTTGCCAGGGCCGCTACCCCATCTCCCAGCATCATCAACCGCTTGCGATTGAAGCGATCGACAATTAGCCCCGCCACCAAGGTGATCGGGATACGTGCCAGTTGCGAAAAAAAGCTCACCAACGCTAAGGCTGTGGCTGATCCGGTCATCTCCCAGACCCAGAGGGTGAGGGCAAACTCGGTCATGTAGCTGCCGATGCTGGAGATGAGTTGGCCGAACCAGATTAGGGTGAAGGTGCGCATCAATTGTGACTAGCGGTATTGGCATGTAGCATGGCTGGCAGGAGATATGACTATGGTCTAGAAACTTGTTATTAGACTGAGTTGCCAGGTGAGATGGGGCCAGGTACGTTGACCTGCAAACCATCAAAATCTACGAAGCCTTTTCGATCAGGTACTTAAATAAATCATCGATCACGGCATCTGCCGCAAGAGGATTTCCCCCTCGCCACGTGGCTAGGTTGACAGGATAAACGCTACTGGCCTGCACAGCTTTGAGCTGATTCCATAGAGGCTTTTTTTGCAATTGTTCAAAGACCTCTTGAGAGTCTTCATCTTCATCCAAAATCACAAACATGATGTCTCCATCGAGGTCGGTGAGCAGTTCTTCAGAAAAGAAGACCAATCCCCCATCTGCTTTACCCTGAGACGGTGGGCGGCGCAGACCAGCATCCTCAAGAATGATACCGCTAAAGGAGTTTTCAACGTCGCTAGCCAAGGCGTTGCAGCATATTCTGACGACCGATAGTTCTTGGTTTTGATAGGTGTCGCCCAGGGCGGTTCTTAGATCTTGAATGCGCTGGTTGTAGCGTTCCCAAACCTGTTCAGCGGCTACCGTTTTACCCAGAGCTGCAGCGACGAAGTCAAAGTGCTCTTTCCACGATGGATAGCCGTTCCAGTTATCTACCACGGTGGGTGCAATTTGGGAAAGTTGTTCGTAGGGGAGGCCAGAACTATTCATGGCAATGATCAGATCAGGCGCGAGGGTGATCAGTTTTTCTAGATTAGGCTGTCCTGCCTGGCCAACGATGTCAATATCATCCAATTTGCCTATCAGATAGGGAGGTGCTTCTTCAAAGTAGAGAATGGTGCCAATGGGTTTGATGCCCAATGTCAGGGCATTGCCCATGGTGGGTACTCCGAGCACCACCACGCGGGAGGGATGCCTGGGTACACAGGTTTCTCCGACGGCGTGAACAATGGTGCGACAATCTGCTGAAGCTGAGGGAGCCGCAGGCGGTGATGCGTTACAGGCGATGACTAACATGGCGACTAATCCACAGAGCAAAATCTGTTGATATATCCGCCTGATCTGGTGCTGAATTGAGGTCTTGAGCAACATTAGATAGCACGTTTGGACAAAGGTTGTTCGGATCAGAGCAGCGTCATGGCGGGCAGTATCGCCGGAATCCGTGCATTATTGTAGGTTTTATTCCAGAGCGATGCAGCTACTGCCATGTCTGGAATGCCCCGGTCAGCAGCAAACACCTCCAAGTCGAGTTGCAATCGGCGAGAGTCCCAGTAGTCTTTGGACAAAATCACCTCATCTCCGGTGGCGGCTAGGGCCAACCAGAGGCGATGTTGTAAGAACTTATCTAGGGGGAAGGAAACCCGTAGCAGTTCAGCCTGTAAATGATTAGCAGCAGTCATGGGCTAAAATTCCCAGCCGATGGTAGCCAATACTTCAAAAGGGGCACCGGGAAAGATACGGTTTCGCCCGTTGGCCGACTCAAAATAGTTGACGTTAAACAGGTTTTTGAAATTGATCTGGGCTCGCAGGCGATCGCGCCGATAGTACACAGCGGCATCGGTACGCAGGTAGTTAGGTAGGGTAAAGGTGTTATCTAAATCACCCGGCCTGTCGGCCACGTAAAAGAGCCCTAGACCAAAGCCTAGTCCTTCTAAATTGCCCTCCTGAAAGGTGTAGGCCGTCCAGAGATTTAAGGTGTTGTTAGCCACATTGGCCAGGCGATTGCCTACCGGAATATCGTTGTCCTGAGACACAATCGCATCGGTGTAGGCATAGCCAGCGATCACATTCCACCCCGGCAAGATTTCACCTACGACGTTCAGCTCAACCCCCTGGCTGCGCTGCTCCCCGGTTTGAATCGAGAAATTTGGATCACGGGGATCGCTGGTGAGCACGTTGGTCTGGGTGAGGTGATAGAGCGCTAGCGTGGTCGAAAGGCGATTGTCGAGCCAATCGGCTTTGACCCCCACTTCGTACTGGGTGCCCCGAGTGGGCCGAAAAAGGGTGTTGTCTAAGCTTTCGCCCGTCACCTGCTGAAAGGACTGGCTAAAGCTGCCGTAGACGGCGACGTTCTCAACTGGCCTGTAGACCAAACCGACGCGAGGGCTAAACGCCGTGTCGCTTTGGCTGCTGCCACCGCCATTGCTGACGTCGTCAAAGGCTGTATTGATATAGTCAAAACGCCCCCCCACCAAGGCAATAAACTGATCTGAGAATGTGATTTGATCCTGCAGATAAACCCCAACGTTGGTGTCGCGGTAACGCTCAGCCCCAAACTCTGCCAGTACTGCGCCTAGGGGCTGATTGTAGACCGGGTTGAAGATGTCAATGGTGCCAATTTCTCGACGCTGATACCCCGCCGGGCTAAAGCCATTTTGGTAGAAAAAGTCGGCCCCAATCACCATCTCGTGATCAACTCCGAGCGCTTCAAAATTGCCTACGGCAGAGAGGGTCGTTTCGTAGTTGTTTTGGCTGTAGCTATAGCCTGCATCGCCTGTGATAAAAGCTGTTCTCGACTGGGTACGCAGATCGGCGGCCAGCACCCCTGGCCCCACAGAGTCTTGGTAGTCTTCTTCCCAGATAAAGCGAAAGGTATTGCGCAGTCGCCAGCTATCGCTAAAGCGGTGCTCTAGATCGTAGCCTGTCCGCAGGGTGCGGCGATCGTTGCGGTCAAAGCTGGGTTCGCCCAGGTAGCGGCTACGAGGTAGAGTACCGTTGGGGTTCGGCAAAATAGTGCCTTCAATCGGCAGGCCCCGCTCGTTTGGATAGCGAGCATCTAGATATTCGGCCTCAAAGGTGAGATTGGTGCGATCGCTTATGTTCCAAGCAATCACCGGGGCGATCAGGTAGCGATTGATAGCGATCTCATCGACAAAGGTATCTGTGCCAAAAATCGAGGCATTGAGGCGGTAGCTGACGGAGCCATCTTCGGTGAGGGGGCTAGAAAAATCAAGCGATCCCTGATAGGTGTTGAAACTACCGTAGGTTGCCTCCATGCTGTAGAAGGGCAAAGGCAGGGGGCGTTTGGTTGCAATGTTAATTGCACCACCAGGAGCTATCTGCCCATAGAGTACCGAGGCGGGGCCCCGAAGCACCTCAATACGATCCACGTTGGCTAGATCCAATCCCAGGCGGCCCGCATTGCCATCGCGCACACCGTTGCGCAAAAATGTGTTGCCGGTACTGAAGCCGCGAATGGTGAAGCCGGAGAAAATATCCCTAGGAGATGTGCTGGTCGTGATGCCGGGAGCATTGCGTAGCACATCCAGCAGATCCAAGGCGCGCTGATCATCAAACACTGCTTCGGGGATGACCTGAATCGAGGCAGGCACATCCAAGATGGGCGTTTCTGTGAGAGTACCGACAGAGGTCGTAGGAACTCGATACCCGCTCTCTTGCTCCCCAGTCACCACAATTTGAATGGCGTCATCGGCAACCCCCACCTGAGCCATCCCTGGTATCACGCTCAATACCAAACTTCCTGCTGCTGTACTGACCTGTGCCTCTGGTGGTGCATCGACTCCAGTAACAGATAGTCGCACCCGGTTGTTGGGTAAACCTGTCACGCTGAGCAGGGTGATTCCTTCCGCCGGGTCAAGCTGTTCAAACGAGTCACCCTCTGGCAACGCCAGCACGGCATTGGGAATCTCTGCAATCAAGGCATTGCCAATCACAGACGTCGCAGGAGCAGCAAGTTCTCCCTCAGCGGTTTCCAGCCTAATTTCAATTCCCTGATCGGTTGGTATGAGCTGAACGGCGGTAATCTGTACCACTCCCTGCTCAAGCTGAGCAGTCCACTCGTCTACGCTAGTGGCTGGATGCTCTAGGTCACTCAAGTGGGGAATCTCTGCGATCGCCCCTATCTCTATCGCCTGAGTTTCCTCTTCCACGCCATCTACGTCACTCTGCGCCCAGACTGGGTGAGCCGTTAAGACGGACAAAAATCCCATCAAAAGAATGAATTGACACTTGTTTTTCACGCTTCCCACACCTTGATCTCACCAGATTGCCAACTGCGATCGCCCCTTCGTAGCCTTGCGCCATTGAAGAACCACTCACCTCCAAGCAGTTATCATGGGTTTTAAGCTAGTTAGGAATAGGTCGCAACTACTATGGATGAGATAATACCTGGATTGATAGAGATAGACTTTGCTGAAACGGAACTTTTGTTTGTTGAAACGGAATTTTTTACCGTCTCATCTCCCTCGGGCTCATCCCAAACTTCTTGCGAAATGCCGTGCTAAAGGCACAGAGGTTGCTGTATCCGACCCGATGGGCGATCGCCGTGACGCTTAACTGGTTCTCCAGTAAGAGGGTTTGCGCCTGCTCCATGCGGTGGTGATGCAGATAGCCAAACACCGTGGTGCCAAACACTTGGCGAAATCGTCGCTTGAGCGTGCAGTCATTCAGTCCCACCTGCCGTGCTAGGTCAATCAGCGTGGGGGGATTATCCACGTGCTGCTGCAGGATCTCTCTGGCATGATAAACGCGATCCACATCATCCGATCGCAACATTGAGCTGGAGGATTTTGAAGCGTTTGGGGAGAGTGCCTGCTCTAGCCAGAGCGCCAGCACCTCCACCGACTTACTTTCTAGATAGAGTTGCTTCACCAGCCCGTGATAGGGGCAATCTAAGATCTGCTGTAATGCCACCTGCATGGCGGGAGGGATAGCTTGAATGGATGAGACTGAAACGTCTAGGTCGCCAGCAATCAGGCGCTGTAGATCAGGCGGGAGCTGTTTTGTGACCCTAGCTAGGCTGTCTGCACCGTCGATGCCTAGCAAAGATTGCAATGTGGCAGGTTCAAGGTGGATATCCACCTCCAGCGTTGGGTCTTGAGCACAGTGGACAGCGGTCTCTTTGCCTACGGGCGTAAATCGTCCTTGCAAGCAATGCTGTCCAGCCTGGAGAAAGGCTCCGTCCCAATATTTAAATCTGGAGGATAGGTTAAACATAAACTCCAGACAGTTTGTATCTTCAATTGCCTGAGCTGGGGTAACTTCTAAGTCATCCCAAAGCTTATAGCGATGTAGGGTCAGGTCGATGCCATTTCTTAGAGCAATATCTCGCTTGTAGCCAGTCGCCAGTTGAGATGGACATATAGCCAGGCGATCGCCCCCATCATCAGGATCGGCGGGACTTGCTTGCTGTCGGCTCTGATCCCAAAGTTCGCGCCATGCCGCGTTAGAAAGGGCGATCGCCATTCATCCTGTACCTTGCAACAACATTAGTTTCTGATTGTGGAGCTTTTGAAAATTAATGTCAATAAGTACATCAAGGCGATCGCTCTCAGGAATAGGCTGACGTGTCATGAGCGATCGCCTCTGAGACTATCTCGCAGTGTCTTACACCTTTTGCCAGGTCTGCGGTGTTGCCTTGTATGCGTTAGGTATGGGTAGGAAGGGCAGACCAATGAGTTATGTTGCACGGTTTAGAAACCTGTTGTGCTTAACCAGGTACTGCAGAGGCTGTCTAACAGTGAAGTCGTGCGGCGGCAGACAAACGTGAACTCCACACCAGTAGCCTTCGACCGTCCGCTACCACGCAGTGTTATGCCGCCGCGATCGCCCTCTCACCTGGATTGGCTAGTTATTAGGATTCAATAGCATCGTTGGATGGTGGATGCCAACCGCCCCGAATCCAAAGACGACGGGCTTTAACAATCGCCCCCTCATTATGCTCTTGGTCATTCAAATCTAAGCGATCGCAGGTTGCACGCCCAATAGAAGTCTTACCTCAAATCACTAGTCCACCCTGCTCCCAAACAAAATGCTCATTCCATTGATTCAGCCGTGGGTTAAACAACTGAGTAGAAACTTGAGATTCTGGATTAGTTCCTTCTGTGAAGTTGTAACGATAGCTATTACATCGCTGACAAGCCAAAGCCAAATTTTCAAATGTATCTACCCCTCCACGCGATCTCGGTTGGATGTGATCAAGTTCAAACCGGGCTGCACTGGCTTCTTCTGAGGAGTGGCAATATTCACACAAATACTTAGCACGTTCTCGAACTTGTTGCCGAGTCTCTTTTGAAATCGCCATATCTAGGCAGACTCAGCAATAATTTTTGCATTGAGCAGCGTGAAAATTCGGTCGAGTTCCAAAATTCCAGTCAGTTCTACTGCTTCATCGGGTGATAACTGTGACTCTCGCTGTTTTTCGTTCAGGCTCTCCAATCGCTCTTGCAGATCTTCACTAAATTTAAATAAAAACAATCCTCGAATTGGCTTGATTTGAATACCAGCATCAATAAAAGAGGAAGGTTGGATCATCAGTTGTGCATTCATGGTTCACCTCAGAGGTTATTATGCTGCTGCTGGATAGCAAGGCTTATACATTAAAGTTAGGCTCGTGCTTGAAATGCTTTCATAATTCTATGCCACGAGGTGTAATCCATACTATTTCATCTCCTTCAGCCTAATAACCTGGATACCTAATTAAACCGAGGTCTCCAAGCCTCTTGAGTGTTGAAGAGTCAGCATCCTCAACTATTGGGTCGTGCATCAATCGGATAGCGATCGCGGATGGCTACGAAGCGATCGCCCCAGGTTAGTTCTAGTCCATCACAAGTCAGGAGAAGTGTGCGCCTTCTGAATTCGGCCATCTTTGAGGACAATTACGTGGTCAGCATGTCGTAACACCCAGGGACGGTGGGAGACAATGAGAAGAGTGGGTCGGGGGGGCGTAGGGGCAGACGGTTGCTCAGAGGGATTGACTTGCTTACTCATGGGCGTATCCACTCTGCCACTCCCCCAAAGCTGCTGCCACAGTCGCTGTTCGGTATCCATATCTAGGGCGCTGGAGAGATCATCAAACACGAGTAGATCGGGTTGGCGCACCAACATACGGGCGGCGGCAGCTCGTTGGATTTGCCCACCGGAGAGGCGCAGACCTTTGGAGCCGACGAGGGTGTCTAGTCCTTCGGGCATGGTGGTCACATCGGGTGTGAAGACGGCTTGCTCAATGGCACTGGCTAGTTCGGCGGGCGATCGCTCCATGCCCAGCAGCAGATTGTCTCGGAGTGGGTTGCTAAACAATCGAGGTACTTGGGGGGTGTAGGAACTGCGGGGGGGCACAAAAAAGGTTGCCGGATCGTTGACCCGATTCTCGTTCCAGTAGATTTCTCCTGATTCCATGGGTAATAGACCCAGCAGCACGCGCAATAGGGTGGTTTTGCCAGAACCTACGGGCCCGGTAATGACGGTGATACTGCCCTGCCTGATCTGCAAGGTAATGTTCTCGATGCCTCGCTTGGTGTCGGGGTAGTGATAGGTGAGGTTGTAGGCGCTCAGCTTTTGCAGACGGGTAGTTTTATACCTATCGGGTTGCGCTATGGGTGGTAGGGTGGGGCGGTGTCCCCAAAGGTCATTGAGGTACAGGGGTGTGTGGGCCACTAGCGCATAGGCAGAAGGTGCTGATGGCGGAGCTACTGGAGATTGGGGCGTTGGGCTGGCTGGTTCTGTGCCCGAGAGCAGGGCTGCCATGCGTTCAAATGAGACTTCCGTTTGTTTGATCTGCGTCAGAAATCCACCTAGAAATTCCAAAAAGTACGTGACATAGGGCAGATAGTAGATAAATAAGGCAAAATCGCCAATCGAGAGAGGACGTTCGCCGGTCTGCATCACCTGGGCCGCCACGAGCAAAATCACGCCGGTACCTAGGGTGTAGAGGTTCTCAAAGGCCGACTTCAACACCGCTGTGAAGAGCTGGTCTTTCACCATTGTCTGGTGACGTTGCCCATTAACCTGTCGGAAATACTGGAGCACCTGAGGCTGCGCCCCGGCAATTTTAATGGCCTGGACGTTACTCAAGATTTCACCCATCAGGCCGGTTACCTGTTCGGTGGCGCGGCGGCTGCTTTGTCGGTATCGCTTGACGTGCCGCTGGGCCTGATGCACCACTACCACCATGACCACCAAGGGCAGAAAGATCAGTAGCGTCATGGGGGCATGGATGCTGAATAGGAGGGCGATCGCCCCCACCGCTAGCATTCCGGCTCCTGTCACCTCGGAAATGGTAGCAATCAGATCTTGAATCTCGTCGGTATCATCTCGGAAATAGCTGATGGCTTCACCGGGGGAAACGGTGGGCCGACCTGCTGTGCTGATCATCGGTGAGGCACCGGGGCGATTTAGCAACGGCACCAGCAGATTACGCTGAAGCAAGGCCCGCATGGTGAACCGATGCTGAGATTTCGTGAAGCGGCAGATAAATAATACTGTAATGTGACCTAAATCAGTGACCAGCAACAGCACCAAAATCCCCCAAAGGGATCTATCCAGGGATGCTGGGCCAGCGAGTCGGTCGAAAAAGGCTCGGATCAGCAAGCCGGTCACCCCTGGCAGGCTCATGAACAGAATCCAAAAGAAACTGTCCACCAGATACAGCTTTGGCGTGTAGCTGATCAGGTGCCAGATAAGTTGCCATGTGGGGAGCTTGGGATGAGGCATGGGGGCGTGGATGGGAGGGGGTTGCGTTTTGGTAGCCGTCCCCTG
>RECH01000026.1 GCA_007694125.1 Leptolyngbya sp. DLM2.Bin15 | reverse complement strand
ATGACGCGCTGAGTGCTGTCCCATTTTCCTCGCTCAGCACTTATTTATTGATAGCATCAATCTCTTCAGGCAACACCACAGGAATTTCTGCACTTATAAATCCAGAGGCATCACGAGTTACGATCGCATCAATACCATGCAATACTGCACAAGCATACTGCACTGCATCTTCAAAATCCTCAAAATTCAACGCAAGAGCCTGCTCTAATATCTCTAAATTGACGGCACAAATATTTAGATCGTTTAATACTTGGGCAATTGCGTCTTGCGCCACTACTCTCCCTGCAATCCTGCGGATAATGTAGTAGATATTGGTTATTGTCGTGGCTGCAATAAAACCCTCAATCTCTCCAGCATCAATACGTTCAAATAGTCTTGCTGCATTTTCTACAAATGGCTCTCGTTCTTGTAAAAAATCAAGAACGATATTAGTATCAATCAGAACTCGCATTACTGATACTTTTCAGTCAAATAGGTTGCATAATCCGCTTGGTTGTTACTCTCTCCCATCGGTGCCGAAGTCTTAGCAATACCTCGTAAACGCGACAGGTTTCTCCTCTTTAGATTAGGGTTGGCTTCCCGCTTTAAAGAGTCTAAAAGAACCTGTACTAATTGCCAGCGATCGCCTGTGGGCAACTGCAATGCCTGATCTTGTATTTCTTGTAACGTCATCAGCCTTTTCCCAGCAACCTTGTATTCATTGTAACTCAACACCTTACCAGGGAAGCACCTCGCCATTGGCGTGCCAAAAGGTGCCGGTTGTCTCCAGAGTTAGCGCGTCAATGCGTTCTAATAAGCCATTTACAGAGGTTTCGGGCGTGATGCCGCCGGAGGTAAAGCCGGTCATGCGGGTACTCACGAGCCCTGGATGGAGGATACCGACAGAAATGCCACGGGGTTTTAGATCGTGGGATAAGGATTTACCTGCCATAGATACGGCAACTTTCGACATGCGGTAGCCATAGGAACCCCCGGAGGTATTATCGGCGATCGATCCCATACGGCTGGTCATGATGATCACCTTGGAGTCGCTGTGGAGATTGGGCAACAGAGCTTGGGTGACGCGTAGGGTGCCCAAGGCATTCACCTCAAACTGCTGACGAATACTCTCGAAGTCTAGATTTTCCAGAGTATTGCGCTGCAAGATGCCGGCATTGTTGATCAATACATCAATCTCAAGACCATCGAAGCGATCGGTTAGGTCGGCCACCGACTGGTCAGAGGTGATGTCAATGCCGGTTTCGACCTGCACCCCTAGCTTCTTCAACTCATTCGAGGGTGTACGACAAACGGCGATCGCTGTATCGCCCCGTTCTTTGAGTTGGCGGCAATATTCGTAGCCGATGCCGCGATTTGCTCCCGTGATGACGTAGATTGCCATGGCTGATCCTGGAATTCACCATTGGCCAGTGTACCGAAAGGCGATCGCCCTTGGGTGATGTCTTAGACCACCCGTTTGGAAACCTTAGGATTGAAACTCTGAGGCCACAATCATGGAGCCAATCCCAGCATCGGTGAAAATTTCCAAGAGCAGCGCGTGGGGAATGCGGCCGTCGATGATGTGAGCAGCCTTGACGCCCTGGGCCAGCGATCGCACGCAGCAATTGACCTTGGGAATCATGCCGCCGCCCACAACGCCAGAATCAATCAATTGCCGCGCCTGTTGAATGTCCAGTTTGGCAATGAGGGTGGCTGGATCGGTGTAGTCTTGCAAAATGCCCGGCGTATCGGTGAGTAGGATCATCTTCTCGGCACCTAGGGCTGCGGCCATTTCGCCCGCCACCGTGTCGGCGTTGATGTTGTAAGCTTGCCCAGTTTCATCGGCAGCCACGCTGGAAACAACCGGAATGTAGCCGCTGTTGACGATCGCTTCAATCACCTGGGTGTTCATGGCGCTCACTTCGCCCACAAACCCGATACCGGCTTCACCTTGGGGACGGGCGAGGATCATGTTGCCATCTTTACCGCACAGCCCGATCGCTGCACCGCCTGCCTGGTTAATCAACGACACAATTTCCTTGTTCACCCGACCCACCAAGACCATTTCCACCACATCCATGGTGGCGGCATCGGTGACCCGCAGACCATTTTTGAACTGGGGCTCGATATTCAGCTTGGTCAACCATGAGTTAATTTCTGGGCCGCCGCCATGCACCACCACCGGCCGCAATCCCACGCAGGCCATGAACACAATGTCCCGCATCACCTTGGCCTTGAGGCTGCTATCTTTCATCGCCGCCCCGCCGTACTTCACCACAATGGTGCGTCCAGCAAATTTTTGAATGTAGGGCAGAGCCTCGCTCAACACGCGAACTCGGGTAGCTTCGTCTCGTTCAATATAGTTGCTATCGTTATCGTTGATCATGGGCGGATGGGTGGCAAAGGGGCGAAGATGGGCACAACCGATGGAGCATAACGCTCAACTGTCAGAGATTTTGGCAGAAAGCAGGAGCCAATGGCGGCAATGTCATGAAATGCTCATAGTTTTACTCTGCGGTGGAGTGAGGTGGCCGCAGGATGGCGCGGATGCGATCGATCACTTGGGCAGCGATCGCTTCTGGCTCTTGGGGTTCGGTCACCGAAATGGTCACATCTGCCTGAGCATAGAGCGATCGCCGTTGGTTGAGCAAGGTTTGCAACACCTGTTTAGGATCCGGTGCCTGCAGCAGCGGGCGGGCCTGATCGCCCTTGAGGCGGTCGTAGAGCAAATCGACGGAAACATCGAGCCAAACGACGACGCCATGCTGTAGATAGCTCCAGTTCTTGCGTTCGATGACAATGCCGCCCCCCGTGGCGATCGCCATGCGGGTATAGCTGGCGAGCTGTCCCAACACTTGGGTTTCTAGGGCACGGAAAGCCGATTCCCCATCTTGGGCAAAGATGGCGGAAATGGGCTGTCCGGCTGCTTGCTCGATCACCGCGTCCGTATCGGCAAAACGGTAGCCGAGGTCATGGGCCAAAATCTTGCCCAGGGTACTTTTGCCAGCACCCATCATGCCGACCAGGTAGAGGTTGGTTCCCTTTAAAAAATCATCCACGGTGCGCCGCTTGCATAACGAGTAATTGGACAAAGGCCAGCACCAAAGTGGTGACCGCGCCCCTGATTCTAGCGTCAGACGGGGACAGGGAGCTATGGTGATCGGCCGTTCGTGAACCGAGTCATTTCAGCGCGATCGCCTTCCCCGCTATGATAAAGAGCGTTGGGGAATTCTAGCCCCTTTTGTTTTGGTGAATGCTATGAGCAGCTATTTTCGGCCAGCGGTTGCGGCCATGACTGGATACATTCCTGGGGAACAGCCCCGACCGGGCACCCCGGTGATTAAGTTGAATACCAACGAAAACCCCTACCCGCCCTCCCCAGAGGCGATCGCGGTTTTGCAGACCTTGGACAGCGAATGGCTGCGGCGCTACCCTACGCCCTACGCCGACGATTTTCGCCAAGCGGTGAGCCAGGTGTTTGCCGTGCCCATGGATTGGATCATGGTCACCAACGGCAGTGATGAACTGCTGAACCTGTTGGTGCGGGCCTGTGCCGACAGCGATCGCCCCGTGGTCTATCCCACGCCGACCTATGTACTGTACCAAACCCTAGCTGAGATGCAGCCAGCTAAGGTGCTAGAAATTCCCTACGACGATCACCATCGCTTGCCTGTGGATGCCTTGATCGCCGCCCAGGGTGCGGTCACGTTTATTGCCTCACCCAACAGTCCCTCGGGCTATTCGGCACCGATCGCCGATCTGCGCCAGCTTGCGGCCGGGCTGTCGGGAATCTTGGTGGTGGATGAGGCCTATGTAGACTTTGCCGAAGAGACGGCGCTGTCGTTGGTGCATGAGTTTGAAAATGTGATCATCAGCCGCACCTTGTCCAAGGGCTATTCCCTGGCAGGTCTGCGGCTCGGGTTTGGCCTGGCCCAACCGGCGCTTTTAAGCGGATTATTCAAAATCAAAGACAGCTACAACGTGGATGCGATCGCTTGTCTTGTGGGCGCAGCCGCCATGCGAGATCAGGCCTATAAAGATGCCTGTGCAGCCAAGGTGAAAGCCTCTCGACAAACCTTAGCGATCGCCCTGAAGCAGCTCGGCTTCCAAGTGCCTGAGCATGTGCAGACCAATTTCCTGCTGGTCACCGTTCCGTCCCACGGCAATGCCGGCGCTCTCTACCAAGGATTGAAGGATCGCGGTATTTTAGTGCGCTA
>RECH01000051.1 GCA_007694125.1 Leptolyngbya sp. DLM2.Bin15 | reverse complement strand
CCTCATAGCGATCATCATTGACAGCCAGTCGTAACTTATAGGCCCAGTCCCAACTAGCGTCAGGCTGCTCTGTCTCCCGCAGAATGCCTTCCCAGATGTTCTCGATTTGCCCGGTGTGCTCCTGAGTTAATAGGCCTATTGTCGCCGTGACGATGTCATCTGGGGGTTTTGTTAATCGAAGTGGACGGTTCATAAGCATCACCTAGGAATGCCCTGAAGCTTATCAATGAATGCCCTCAACGCCATCAGATGGGAAGTGAGATAACCGCAGCCCTACCACGAGGATCACACAGCGCTGGCCCAGAAGACTTTATCGGAAATAGGAGAGAAGTCGTTGCAAGTCCACTTCATCCGTAATTGTTTGGGATTAAGCGGCTTCTCTCAGACTCCGTTGCGTTGCTCGATGGGTCAGGCAGAAATTGTGCAACCCGCAGCCGGTTTCCATGACGTCATTCACAACCCAATTACGAAACGGTTGCACCAGAATTTGACACCATACCAGTGAGACAGTCGTAGGAATTCTTAACGATATTCAGATTGGGGTAGATTTGAGGTAGCAGAAATTTTTAGGCTCTAAGATCCTTGTATATCAACGGTTGATACAAAGCTTCCCAAGCTGAATGTCGTGGGTTCGAGTCCCATCACCCGCTTCGGCATGAAGAGCCCTGAAAGCAGCTATTTTTAGGGGGTAGTGCTCAAGATATAATGCTGTCTATCACTAGAACCCTTAAGAATCAAGGATCTCATGCCGCTATCACTACCAATTTTGAGCCCGATCCAGTCTGTCAAGATGGTGGCTATGCAGCCCTAATTTCCCAGCAAGCTCCTCAACATCCAGGCAGTTTTTTCATGTACCTGCATGCGCTGGGTGAGTAGGTCTGCAGTGGGCTCATCATTGGCCTGATCGACTGTTGCAAAAAGCGATCGCGCCGTGCGCACCACCGCCTCTTGACCCTCCACCAGCTTGCGAATCATATCTTCTGCACTGGGCACGCTGTCTTCTTCACTGATGGAGGAGAGCGCCGCAAACTCCCGGTAGGTGCCAGGAGCCGGAAACCCCAGCGCTCGAATGCGTTCAGCGATCAGGTCTACCGCCAACGCCAGTTCGTTGTACTGCTCTTCAAACATCAAGTGCAGGGTGCGAAACATGGGGCCAGTTACGTTCCAATGGAAGTTGTGGGTCTTCAAATATAGGGTATAGGTATCGGCCAACAGGTGAGAAAGACCTTGGGCAATCTCGTGACGATCCTTTTCCTCCATTCCGATGTTGATGGGCATGGTCTGCATAGTAATCTCCTAGGTAGTCTGGTGAGTAACGTGAGTTGGCTATGTCGGGCTATGTCAATTATCCAACACTGTTGGCCGTCATTTGGCTAACAATTTTTTGCACAATTTGCACGCCGGTTATGGCCTGCCAGCCAAACAGCCCCAGCACCACTAGGTTCAACGACACGTGAACGCTGCGAACCCACGTGTGCTTTTGCATAAAGGGCACCAGCGCCGCCGAGGTAGCAACTAACCCGACGATGGCTAAACCGGCAAACAGGTGGGGGCCAATGACAATCTTGCCGCTGTTGATATAGGTCACGGTGATACCACCGATCGCCCCGATGACGATCAGCGCTAAAAATATCGAGCCAATTTGATGATGCCGAATCGCGAATCGACCCTTGATCAGCTCTTTTTTAGGTTCACCCTCTGCTAGTCTTGTCCGCCGAACCTGCACTCCCAGGTATAGGGTATAGAACGCCAGAGCCAGCAAAATCCACATCGTAATGGGGTGAAAAAAGCTGAGGTAGGGTTTAAGCGCCACTAGACTTTCTAAATTCATGATGATAGTTCCCAAATTATTTTTATGTATCTTGAATTGATTTGTCACTGCATAACGAATAGGGATGCAGTGATTATGTTTGCTCCGTGAGCGATCGCCACTCTTCAACCATCTCAGGGGAGACACTGAGGATAATCTCCGATTGATCGAGAGCAGGCAAGATGAGCCGTAGCGGAATCGCTAACTCTAGCTGCATCAAGATTGGCTGCAGGTCATACTGACTAACATCAGGTTTGAGTTGGGTTTTATCTGTAAACATCTCCTGAGAGATATCTGCGGCAGTTAAGGTTTTACCCATTGAGTCGGTGAGTACTAATGGCTGCGAATGATCAATGTCTGCAGTGCCTGGAAACCCAACTAGCCGCAGGTAGATCATGTCTGTATCGTTGGGGCGAATGCGTTTGAAGGCGATCGCTTGCCAGCTATTACCCTGCTGATCTTGGAGCGTTTGGCGAGACTGATAGACGATCTGCCCTGGAGCTTCTTCTAGTTGACGAAGGGCAGCCTGGGCGGGGGCGATCGCCCCATTAAGGGTTATTGTCCAAACCAGCAGTCCAACAAGGAGGACTGACTTGATGAAACGTAAAAAGCTCTTCATCGACAGTACACCTGAGATAATATCTGCATCGGATTTTCTCCTGAGATAAACTGATCTGACACAGGCTAAATCAAGCCAGGGCCTTTGTGACGCCAATCATGTTTCGTGGTTAGTTTACCGTCCTCATCTTCAGATAACTCCTGCATGTCATGGGCATGTTCTGCCGCTTCTTGGGCTGCTTGCTCGCGCAGGTCTCCGGGCACCTCAACATACATTTCTGGCTCAATCGCGTAGTTATTGATCAATCCCTCTTTGTCTACGGTGTAGCCATCTGTGGTATGGGTCGATTCTCCGTCAGGCGCATCATGGGGGGTGTGGCCAAAATCCTGACCTTCTCGATGCTGACGAGCGGCAGATTCGGCTGGAATAAGATGCGAATCATACTGGGGAATGTGCTCTTGAGAATCATTTTGGGTATTCATTTCCATCATCCTGTGTAGTGTTGATGACACTGGTCTCCTCATGAAAGATGAGTTTCAGAAAGCTCTTATTTCAAGGCCTTCGCTAACTTAAAGCTACCGATCGCTTCTTTGAGAGCCCAGTGCCTATTTTCTTAATCCCTAACCTAATCCATGATGGTTAGGCAAGTCTAGTCAGGCCCTTGTGTTTGATTAAAGCAATCACTAACATCATCTTCTAGACATTTCACGGCTTCCCGATCGCGCTTTCTCAAGCCTTGCCCATCAGGGTTATCGTTAAGATTGTCAATCAATAAAACGGGGGTAAGGAAGGAGATGGTCTTTTTAAGCAGGTCTTAGTCAATAACCTTCTTGACTTTCTCCTTGACATTTTCGACCGTGTGCCGAACGCTTGCCTCTACCTGCTTTTCTTGTCCTTCTGCCTGGGTCTTAGGGTCTCCCGTTAGATCCCCCACGGCTTCTTGAACTTTACCTTCAATATTTTTGATCGTTGCCTTGGTTCTATCTTCTAAGCTCATGACCTGTTCCTCAACTGATGAAAGGATTATTTGAGCTGCATCAAAGCTCGATGCTAGCAGGCTGTTGGTTGCTTTTTTGAGTGAATTGGTTGAATTGGTTGAGTTTGATATTAAACGTAATCAGCGCCGCTTAGTTATAACGCTCTAATGGAAAAGAGAAGCAGTTTCTAGATCTAACGTGCTAGCGACCTGCTAGGCGATCGCCCCTCCTCTTGCTCCTGAAAGCCCACACCGTAAAAGCACCGCCAACACACCTCACACAAATTGGAAGAAGCTGAGATAGGACATCCACACTATCAAGTTATCCAAACTCATAGAACGGGTTTCTATTGAACGATATCCAGCTTTCTTGAGATTAGTACCATAGGCAACTAGATCAGTAGTCTTGCTATATTTATATGCTACTATATAGTTATACAAAAGAACACAAGAAAGCGCAACACCTCGTAAATCTTTTGTTGCACAAAGCTTTCAGGGTTTTGTGCAGGCGCTTGCAACTTGTCTACTCATGGAGATTACTGCTATGAAAATGAACGTTGGCACTCTTGATCGCGGAATTCGCCTCCTATTGGCATCAGTATTCTTCTATCTAGGGCTATTTCTCTACAGCGGCTCTGCCCTAGGCATTGGCCTGGTTGTGGCAGGTAGTGTGTTGCTAGCCACCGGGCTAGTGGGTTTCTGTGGGCTCTATAGCCTGCTGGGTCTGCGCACTAGCCAGATCCACGAACAACTTTAGACATACCTCTGAAATGACTTGTAAATATCGATAACTGCACCCACTTGGGTTGCACCTTCCCTTGGAACCCTGTAGACCAGTAGTTTCAATGCCCCTGCCATGGTTCGCGCTATGCCCCCGATGGCTCGGTGGTACGGGGGGCAGCACCTCTGCCGCTCAAGATTGTGCAGGTCAACGTCAGTGATAACAGTATTTTGATCTCAC